>JAAZOP010000225.1 GCA_012797735.1 Myxococcales bacterium | reverse complement strand
CGCTGGCGGCGCCGGAGGCGAACTGGCCGGGCGTCGCGCACCTGGGCGGCCTGCTCGGGGCGGCGCTGGCGGTGCAGGAGGCGCGGCTGCGTGGCGCGCGGTGGAGTTGCACGCCATGGGTCGCGGCGGCGGCGGGGCTGGCGGTGGCGGCATCGGCCGCCGCGCACGTCCACCTCGTGCATCCGTTCCTGCCGCTCGACACGCGCGGCGCCGAGCCGTTCGTCGGCCCGTCCGACCCGACCGCGCGGCTGCACGGCTGGGAGGCGCTCGTGCGCGCGCTGGAGCGCCGAGGTCTCGCGGTCTGTCCTGGGTGGTACGGCGCGGCGGCGGAGCTGCGGTTCCACCACTACCGCGGTCCGGTCGCGGCGGGGTGCGAAGGGGTGGAGGGCGGTGCGGCGGGACGGCCGGCGCCGCGGCCGGCGGGGGGCGAGGTCTGGTGGATCGAGCCTGCTCCGGGGGCGACGCTGCCGGGCGGGTTCGTCGTGAGGCCGCCCGCTGCCTGCGAGGAGCGGCCGGGGGAGGAGACGACGAGGGACGCGGATCTGGCGCATCCCGCGGCGCCGGTGCGCCTGCGCCGGCTGCGTTGCCCGGAGGGCGGAACGTCGCGGCCCGCTTCGATTGCGAACCCTTCCCCGGTGTGGTAACTCCGGTGCGTTCATGAGCGTCGAGAGCGCCAATCTCGTCGGCCGCTATCAGCTTCTCGAGATGATCGCTCGAGGGGGGATGGCCGAGGTGTACAAGGCGAAGTCGTTCGGCGTCGAGGGGTTCGAGAAGACGGTGGTGATCAAGCGGATCCTGCCGGAGTTCTCGACGACGCGCGGCTTCGTGGAGATGTTCATCAACGAGGCGAAGATCGCGGTCAACCTGTCGCACGCGAACATCGTGCAGGTGTTCGACCTGGGGAAGGACGACGCCGAGCGCTACTACATCGCGATGGAGTACGTGGCGGGGATGGACCTGGCGGAGCTGCTGCGGCGGTGTCTGCGGCGGGGCCAGCCGTTCCCGGCGGAGCTGGCGGTGTACGTGACGGCGGAGGTGTGCAAGGGGCTGGACTACGCGCACCGGCGCCGCGGCCCGGACCTGGCGCCGCTCCACATCGTGCACCGGGACATCAGCCCGCACAACGTGCTGGTGTCGTTCGAGGGGGAGGTGAAGATCACCGACTTCGGCATCGCGCGGGCGAAGCACCTGGTGGCCGAGCCGACGGGGAGCGCGGTGCAGGGGAAGTTCTCGTACATGTCGCCCGAGCAGGCGCGGGGCGAGGAGGTCGATGGGCGGACGGACGTCTTCTCGCTGGGGGTGGTGCTGTACGAGCTGGTGACGGGGGTGAACCCGTTCCGCGACGCGACCGGGGCCAAGACGCTGGAGCGGGTGCGGCAGGGCCGTCCGGTGCCGATCGCGGAGGTCAAGGCGGACCTGCCGGCGGAGTTGCGGCGGGTGATCGAGACGGCGATCGAACCGTCGCTCGAGAAACGCTATCCGAACGCGGGGCGGTTCCACGAGGACCTGATCGGGTTCCTGTACACGAGCGGGTTGCGGGTGGGGGCGCACGACCTGGCGCAGTTCGTCCAGGCGTTGCGGGACGCGCCCCGGCCGTCGAACGAGCAGTTGGCGCGGGACATCATCCAGATCCTGGACCGGCCGGAGACGTCGCTGGGCGAGGCGCCGGCGCGGACCGGGCTGGACGAGACGACGGCGCGCCAGGTGCCGGAGGCGGCGCCGGCGGAGAAGACGCACACGCCGTCGGTGCAGCAGGCCGACCTGGACCGGGAGCAGCGGGACGTCACGGCGCTGTGCCTGGCCTTCCCGACGCTGGACGACGCGGAGCGTTTCGCGGGGGAAGCGCGCCGGATCGTCGAGCGTCACGGCGGGCAGGTCCAGGTGGACCATGCCGAGTACCTGTTCGCCCTGTTCGGGCTCGTCGAGACCGACGGCCGGGACCTCGAGGCGGCCGCGCGCTGCGCCCTGCGCCTGCGGCGGGTCTCCCGCGACATCGCCGACCAGCGAGGCCGCCGCGTCGGCCTCGCGCTGCGCTCGGTCCGCGTGGTCGTCGACGTCGGCGGCCGACTCCAGGAGGACGAGCAGTTCCGGCAACTCGTCCTCCAGATGCGGGACCAGGCCGTCCGGAGTCCCGGACTGGTCTCGGCCGACGGCCGGACGGGCCGGCAGCTCCGCGGGCAGTTCCTGCTCGAGGAGGCGCCGGCGGTGGTGCCGGGGGGGCCTCCCGATCTGTTCGTGGTGCAGGACGAGCGGCCGGCGGCCGCGGTCGCGACGCCGATGGTGGGCCGGCGCGACGCGATCAAGGCGGTGGCCGAGCATCTCACCGCGGCTTCGGGCGGCTCCGGCCGCATCGTGTCGTTGATCGGCGAGGCGGGCACCGGCAAGACGCGGCTGCTGCAGGAGGTGGCGCACCGCCTGCGCAACCGCTACGAGGCGTTCTGGTACGAGACGCGCTGCGGCCGCCAGCAGGCGGCCGTGCCCTACGCCGCGTACGCCTCGCTGGTCCGCGCGATCGTGGGGGCCGACGAGGCGGACCCCGCGCCGACGCTGCTCGAGCGGCTGCGGCGCCTGCGCGAGCTCGGGTGCGGCCGCGAGGAGGTCGATGCCGTCGGCTGCGCGCTCGGCGTCCCCACCCCCAGCGCGCCCGGACCGGAAGACCTCGCCCGCATCCTCAAGGGCGCGATCACGCACATCGTCTCGGCGCTGGCGGCCGAGCGGGTGACGATCCTGGTGATCGAGGGAGCGTCGTGGATCGACCCCGACTCGATCGCCGCGCTCGACGGACTGTTCCACCAGGCCAGCCGGCTGCGCCTGCTGGTGTTCCTCACGGCGCGACCGGACGGCGCGTTCCCGTGGCGCGACCTGCCGCACTACCGGGAGCTGCTGCTGGGGCCGCTGCCCGAGCCGGACGCGCAGCGGCTGGTGCTGGCGCGTCTGGGCCATCCCAAGGACGCGCCGTTCCAGCTCCTGCAGGACGTGGTCCACAAGTCGGGCGGCAACCCGCTGTTCATCGAGGAGTACCTCAAGGGGCTCGAGGAGTCGGGGGCGCTCGTGCGCACCCCGGACGGGGTGACCTATCGGCCGGAGGCCGCGGCGACCGAGGTGCCCAAGACGCTGCGCGGCATCGTCACCGCCCGGGTCGGCCAGCTCTCCCAGGAGGCGCGCTCCGTCCTGCGCGTGGCCGCAGTGCTCGGCCTGCGCTTCCACGTCGACCTCCTGGCCCAGGTGCTCGGCATGCGCTCCGCCGCGCTGTATCCGTACCTCGCCGAGTTCGAGAACCGCGGGGTGCTCCACCGCGCATCGCTGGCGGAGTACGCCTTCGCGCACGACCTGACCCGCGAGGTGATCTACGACGCGCTGACCTACGCCAACCGCCGGGAGTTGCACGAGCGGGTGGCGCAGGCGATCGAGTCCCTGTATGCGGACCGGTTGCCGGAGTTCTTCGAGGTGCTGGCGCACCACTACCGGGAGAGCGCCGACCGCGAGAAGGCGATCACCTACCTGCTGAAGAACGGCGAGCGGCTCGCCCGCGAGTACTCCCCCGAGGCGGCGCTCCAGCAGCATCTCAAGGCGATCGACCTGATGCGCAACGCCCCCCAGCCGGACAACCGGTCGATCCTGGCGGCGTACCAGCGCGTCGGCGAGCTGGCGCTCGCGGCCAACCGCGCCGACCTCGGCTTCGAGAAGATGCGCCTGGCGGCCGACCTGGCCGAGGAGCTGGGCGACCGCAGGAGCCTCGTCGTCGCCGTGACGCTGATGGGCCGGCTGGCGACCAAGGCCAACCGCTTCGGCGAGGCGCTGCGCCACCTCACCCGGGCGCTCGAACTGTCCGAGGGTCTGACGGACCAGACGCTCCGCCGCGACATCCTCGGGGCGATGGGCCAGACGCTGGCACGCAACGCCGAGCACGTGCAGGCCGAGCAGTACCTCTCGGAGGCGATCGAGCTGGCGGTGGCGACGGGGGACGAGACCGGCGAGGCCAACCTCTGCCTGGCGATCGGCCACTCCCAGGCCGCGCGCGGCGCTCGCGACCTCGCGCTCGCCTCGCTGCGCCGCGCCGAGAAGATCATCCAGGCCAAGGGCGACATGCTGGCGCTCGCCGAGCTCCACAAGGACGCCGGGCTGATCCACTTCATGCTCCGCGACTTCGACGCCGCCGTCGCCTCCACCGAGATCGCGCTCGAGATCGCCAAGAGCTACGACTTCCCCTACATCCGCGCCGTCTGCGCCCACAACATCGGCGACGTCCACGTCCGCCGCGGCAATCCGGCCAAGGCCTTCACCTACTTCTACTCGTCGCTCCAGGTCTGCGAACAGCACGGTTTCGAGAAGCTCCGCTCGCTCAACCTGATGTTCATCGGCCACATCGATGCCGTCCGGCTGCGCTCCGACCACGGCATCCACCAGATTCTCGACGGCCTCCGCTACGCCGAGGAAAAGCACTACGTCTGGGACATCATCCAGGGCAAGTACCTGCTCGGACTCGCCTACTACGAACTCGGCCGCTTCGCCGAGGCCAAGCGCGCCCTCGAGGAAGCCGTCCGCCTCGGCCGCACCACCGGCAACCGCGTGTACGTCGACGAGTGCGAGGAGCTGTTGTCGGCCATCGCCGCGATCGAACTGGTCCGTCCCGAGGGCCGTCCGCCCAGCGAGCCGCCGGCCGGCGATGGCGGCTCGAACCCCCCAACGACCTCCCGGTGAGCCCGCAAACCGGGCGGCGGCCGCTCCGCCCGCGCGGCCCGCACCCGGCGGAAGGCGATGGCGCACGCCGGACCGCGCACCCTCGACCCGCCACGCCCCGCCGGTGTAGGCTCCCTTCCTCGACCGGGAGGTGACGCATGGACGTCGCGAACAAGTTGGCCGTCTGCAAGGTGGTGGCGCAGGCCATCCTCTCCGACGCGGAGATCACGGACGAGGAACGCGCCTTCCTCGACAAGCTGATGGAGCGCTACCAGCTCGACCCCGCCCAGCGCCGGGAGGTGCTGCGCCGCAACGTGGGCGACGACCCCGCCGAGTTGGTGCGGGGGATCGATGATCCCGGGGCGCGAGAGACGACGCTGCGGGAACTGGCGCGGGCGGTGGCGACCGACGGCGTCCTGGCCGCCGCCGAGGAGCAGCTGCTGGCGCGCGTGGCCGACGCCCTCGGCATCCCCCGCGAGAAGGTCGAGGATCTGATCGCGGACGCCGTCCTGGAGTCGTAGGTCAGCCGCCTTCTTCCCAGGCGGCGCGCGTGGCGCGCAGCCAGCGAATCACCGAGCGGCGGGCGCGGACCGATTCCTCGTAGGCGGTGCCGTCGAGCGCCGACAGTTCGGCG
>JAAZOP010000022.1 GCA_012797735.1 Myxococcales bacterium | reverse complement strand
GCCGTCGCCGCCGCCGGAGCCGCCGGCGGCGCCGGCGACGTCCGAGCGGGAGTCCGAGCCGGAGGCGAAGGCTCCGCGGGGCGCGCGGGGCGCCGACGGCCGGCGGCGCGCCTCGGCCGAATCCATGGCTGCCAAGCAGCGCGACATCTCGGTCGCCGCGTTTTTTACCAAGAACCGCCACCTGCTCGGCTTCGACAATCCGGCCAAGGCCCTCCTGACCACCGTCAAGGAGGCCGTCGACAACGCGCTCGACGCCTGCGAGGAAGCCGGGATCCTGCCGGACATCGACGTGGCGATCACCCAGGTCAACGGCGACGACCGCTACCGCGTCTCGGTCCGCGACAACGGCCCCGGCATCGTCAAGGCGCAGATCGCCAAGATCTTCGGCAAGCTGCTCTACGGTTCGAAATTCCACTCCTTCCGGCAGGCCCGCGGCCAGCAGGGGATCGGCATCAGCGCCGCCGGGATGTACGGCCAGCTCACCACCGGCCGCCCGATGACGATCGTTTCGCGCACCGGCAAGGGCAAGCCGGCCTACCGCGTGACGCTGCGGATCGACACCCAGAAGAACCAGCCGGAGACGCTGTCCGACGAGCAGATCGAGTGGGAGTTCGACCACGGGACGCAGGTCGAGATCGAGCTCGCGGCCGTCTATCGCCGCGGCACCCGCTCGGTCGAGGAGTACCTGCAGCAGGTGGCGATCGCGAACCCCCACGCTCGCATCACCTACCGTCCGCCGGCGGGGCAGGGCGACGCGGTGGTCTACGAGCGGGTGACGGAGGAGTTGCCGCCCGAGGCCAAGGCGATGAAGCCGCATCCGTACGGTGTCGAGCTGGGGATGCTGCTCAAGATGCTGCTCTCGACGAAGAGCCGGACGGTGCGGGCGGCGCTGGTCCAGGACTTCTCCCGCGTCTCGCCGCGCGTGGCGGAGGAGATCTGCGCGGTGGCCGGGATCAAGCCCGAGACGCGCGCCAACCGCCTCGCCCCGGAGGAGGTCGAGGCGCTGCACAAGGCGATGCAGCAGGTGAAGATCCTCGCGCCCCCGACCGCCTGCGTCGTGCCGATCGGCGAGGATCTGCTGCGCCGCGGCCTGGAGAGCCGGTTCCGGGGCGAGTTCTTCACCAGCGCCACGCGGCCCCCGGCGGTCTACCGCGGCAACCCGTTCGTCGTCGAGGTCGGCCTGGCGTATGGCGGCGACATCCCGGCCGAGGAGCCGTGCGAGGTGATGCGCTTCGCCAACCGCGTCCCGTTGCAGTACCAGAAGGGCGCCTGCGCGATCACCGAGGCGGTGACCGACGTCGCCTGGCGCAACTACGGCCTCCAGCAGCCGCGCGGCTCCCTCCCGATCGCCCCGATGGTCCTCGCCGTCCACGTCGCCTCGGTCTGGGTCCCGTTCACGTCCGAGTCCAAGGAGGCGATCGCGCACTACCCCGAGATCCTCCGCGAGCTGAAGCTGGCGCTGCAGGAGTGCGGGCGGCGCGTCGCGCTCTTCCTCTCCGCCCGCCGCCGCGCGATCGATGCCGGCAAGAAGCGCGCCTACATCCAGAAGTACATCCCCCACATCTCGGGCGCCCTGCGCGAGATCCTCGGCTACGGCGAGGCCAAGGAGCGGGAGACCGTCGAGTGCCTCGAATACGTGCTCGAACGCTCCCGCCTCGAAGGGCTCAAGGCCGTGGAGGACGAGATCGCCTCGACCGAGGTCGAGGACGGCGCGGCCGCCGGCGAGGAGGCGACCGATGCCTGATACCGCGATGGTCAAGGCGATCCAGAAGGCCGCCCGGGGGGTCCACGAGAAGATCCTCGCCCGGCGCAAGCCGAACCTCCGCTTCCCCCTCCGCTCGCTCCAGAACGTCCGCTACCGCCCCTCGGTCGGCTTCTTCGAGCTCCTCGGCAAGATGAAGGAGCGCACGCTGACCGTCGGCACCGTCAAGACCTTCGCCCAGACGCTGCGGATGATGGCGCTGTCGAAGAACCTGGTCGAGACCGACGACATCGCGACGAAGAGAGAGGCGTACTACGTCTCGAAGAACTGGGGCGAGGCGCGGTTCGACGAACAGCCCGAGAGCGACCAGGTGATGGAGGACATCGAGGCGCTGTTCCGCGTGAACCGCGAGCAGATCGGCTTCATCCCCGAGGAGAAGGGGGGCGAGGTCGCGGGCAAGCTGACGGTGATCGACAAGGACCGCGACTCCGGCAGGACGCTCAAGATCGACTGCACGAAGTTCGGCTCCGGCGCCTACTCGATCCCGATCTCCGTCGAGGACCTCGGGTTCGAGACCGACGCGAAGTTCATCCTGGCGATCGAGACCGCCGGCATGTTCCAGCGGCTCGTCAAGCACAACTACTGGAAGAAGGCCAACTGCATCCTGGTCTCGATGGGGGGCGTCCCGACCCGCGCCTGCCGCCGCTTCATCCGCCGCCTCTCCGACGAGAAGAAGATCCCCGTCTACGTCTTCGTCGATTGCGACCCCTACGGCATCGCCAACATCTACCGCACCCTCAAGGTCGGCTCCGGCAACGCCGCCCACGTCAACGAATTCTTCTGCGTGCCCAAGGCCACCTTCCTCGGCATCACCCCCCAGGATATCCTCGACTACAAGCTGCCGACCCACCCGCTCAAGGACGTCGACATCAAGCGCGCCGCCGACGCCGTCAAGAACGACCCCTTCATCCAGCACCACAAGGCCTGGCAGGACGCCTTCGCCAAGCTGGTCAAGATGGGGGTCCGCGCCGAGCAGCAGGCGCTGGCCAAGCACGGTCTCAACTACGTGATCGAGGAGTACCTGCCGCAGAAGCTCGCCCACCCCGAACGGTTCCTGCCGTAGTTCGCCGGAACCTTCGGCGCCGATACCAACCCGCGCCGTCAATCCGCGGCGGCGCGCAGGCGGCGGTCGACGCCGAGCACACGCACCGTCACCAGCCCGGGGCCGGTGCGGACCACGACCCAGCCGTCGGCCGTGCGCCGCGCGTAGGCCGGGCCGCACACCTCGAGCTGGGCCGCGAGCAGGTCCGCGGGGAACTCCACCGGCACCGGCCGCTCGCCGAGCTGCGCGTCGTCGTAGAATCGCCGCGCGCTCGGCGCGATCGTCGGTGCGCCTGCCGGGGAGGCCGCCACGACCGCCTCGATCGCCTGCGCCACCGCCAGCGCGTCGGCCTCGCCGGCCACGCGGTGCACCGCGACGAACACGTTGTCGCGCACGAACGCCGCGAACCCCGCGTCGCCGAGACCCGCGTCGCCGAGCGGCACCTCGGGCGGCGGGTTCGACACCGTGCGCAGCCGCGCCGCCAGCGCGTCCCGCGCGCCGGCCGCGTCCGGCGCCACCCGCACGTCGACCAGCAGCTCGGGCGCCGTCCCCCGGCCGTACACCAGCCGCACGGGGCGACCGGCTTCCGCCGGGGCCGTCACCGACAGTCGCTGCATCCCCGCGGGGGTCAGTTCGTCCACGTCCACGCCGCCGTGCACGATCGGTTCGGCCGCCGCGGCGAGCGGCACGAGCCAGGCGAGCGGAACCAGCCAGGAGGTCTTCATTGCAACTCCACCGTCTCGTTGTAGCGGACGCGGATGCCGGCCCAATCCGAGGACAGGTCGAACAGGTAGTCGGCCGGCGGCAATCCCTCGGCCAGCAGGAAGGTGTGCGGCGGCGCGGTCGGCACGCCGTCGCCGTCGAGGGCCAGGGTCGCGTCGAAGATCGAGCCGTCGGGGGGGCCGGCCACCGCGTGGTAGCTGAACGACCCGCCGCCGAACAGGAAGGGCGTCTCGTCGAAGGCGGTGAACCCGATCGGCTGGATGTAGTTCAGGTCGAATCCGTCGCGCCAGGCGTGCGTCAGGATGTGGTAGCGCATGTCGATCCCGACCATGTTGGCGTAGGCCCCGACGATGCCGGCGGCGTCGGAGCAGTTGATCGTCGAGCCGTAGTCGCGGCGCTGGAAGGCGCCGGCGAAGAACACGCCGTCGTCCCAGCCGTCGGGGTAGTCCGAGTACGCGCTCGCGCCGCGCACGTTGTCGTAGCGCAGCCCGAGCGTGTGGTAGACTCCTTCGACGATCCGTCCGGCCACGAGCGCCGGGTCGGCGGTCGCGCCGTCGACCCAGCCGGCGACCAGGTCGATCACATCGACCCAGCCGAGATGGGGCACGCCGGCATCGACGAACGTCGCCGCGCCCACCACGCCGTAGAGCCGGTGCACGGTGGTGATCGCGCCGGGGACCGGAACCCACGGGCCTCCCGGCCGGCGCGACTCGAAGCGCCAGACCAGCGTCCATTCGACGCGCTGGACGGCCGGGACCGGCGAGGTCTCGGTCCGCACGGTCACGGTCCCGCCGGGGACGAACGGTCCCTCGCCGACGAGCCGGGTGCCGGCCGGGGCCAGCACGCGCACCTCGGTCGCCGCCGGCGCCCCGCCGCCCGGCGCCCCCGCGACGTCGGACGACAGGGAGGCGGTCGCCTCGACGATCGATCCGGCCGACCACGCGGTCGGCAGGTTGAACGTGTCCCGCTCGGAGCCGTCGCTCGAGGCGTCGTCGAGCGGCGGGCTGCGCAGGTCGTCCCACGGCGCGGGCCGTGGGCGCGGCGTCCCGTCGGCCAGCTCGAGGTCCACCGCCGCGGGGGGCTCGGCGGCGTCGCGGTCCAGGCCCCACGGGGGAGCGTCGCGCGGGAACAGCCACCAGCCGTCCTCGACCCCGCCCATCTCGGCCCACAGCAGATCGACCCGCTTGCCGGCCGGTCCCGGCAGCAGTTGCACGCGGTCGATGCCCAGCCGGACGACCTCCAGATCCGCCTCGGCCGCCGCCAGCACCTCGCCGGCGGCGCCCGCCAGCACCTCCGCGGTCGCGGTCAACGGTCCCGGGGCGACCCAGGCGCCGGCGGCGTCGCGTCCGTCCCAGGTCGCGGTGCACGACGTGCCGTCGAGCGTGCCGTCGAGCGCGGCGATCGTGCCGGCCGGGCGTGCGAGGGTCACGCGGCAGGCCAGCCCGGTGCGCCCGCCGGGGGCCACGTCGAACGCCAGCGGCCACCCGTCGAAGCCGTCGAGTTTCGGGTCGGCGGCGGCGAGCAGGTCGGTCGCGGCGGCGATCTCGACCGGCGGCGGCGGTGCTTCCTCCGGCGGCGCATCCTCGACGCCGCCGTCGTCGGGCCCGGCCTCGGCGTCCCCGTCGGCGTCGGCGTCGGCGCCGGCATCCGCGCCGTTGTCGATCGTCGCGTCCTCCGGCCCCGCGTCGGCGGAGGTCGCGTCGTCGCCGCAGCCGGGCGCTCCGAGGAGCAGGGCGGCCAGCAGCGCCGCGAACGGCCCGCCCGGACCGCGAGCCCGGGAAGGCGGCGCCGGAGGCTTGCGGTCTCGTCGCGTCATGGGCATGCGCTGTCCTCCACGTCCGCCGCGAGGCGATACACGTTGCACGGGTCGCTCGTGCCGTACAGATCGACCCGCAGGTACACGGTCCCGTCCCGATCGCTGGTCCACCGGATGAACTCGTCGTCGTCGCCGCTGCCGCTGACGGCGAGCCGCGTGCCGGTCGCCGACAGCAGGTAGAGATCGATGTCGCCGTCGGCGTGCCGGAACCGTGTGTCGATCGTCACGACCGCGCCGGTGCAGACCGGGATCGACCAGTAGTCGTCGTCCGACGGGGTCACGGCGAGGTACTCGGCCGGCGTGGTCGTCGAGATCGGCAGGGCGGCGGCGATCGAGTCGTTGTCCTCGTGGAGGTCCTCGGCGCAGCTCGCGGGCAGGCAGGCGGCGTCGGTCGCGCAGTCGAGGTCGCCGCAGTCGGTGTCGCCGTCCCCGTCGTCATCGACCCCGCCGCGGCACGCCTCGAGCGCGGTGGTGGACACCGTCAGGGTGTACGCCCCCGCGGAATCGGCGCCCCACCCGTCGACGAACAGGTGGTAGGTGCCCGGCTCGAGCGTCCCATCGATCGCGGAGCTGATGTCGCCGCGGGCGACGTCGTCGTTGCAGGCCAGCGAGGCGCCCGCGGCGCAGTCGCTCCCCCGCAGGTAGATCAGGGTGTCGAACGACGAGCCGGCGGTGCGGGCCGCGAACCGGCTGCGCGCGGTGAGCGTGAACCGGAACACCACCTCGGGCCCGTCCCCGCCGCACGACCCGCGGTCGCCCGCCGTGGCGCCGGTCGTGTCGCCGTACCAGGCGCCGTTCGGGTCGTTCGGCAGCACGTACGGCGCCGCGCAGGTGTCGTTGCCGCTCGCCGTGCACGCCGTCGTCGGCCGGCAGCCCGGATCGTCGCAGTCGGTGAGGCCGTCGCCGTCGTCGTCGAGCCCGTTCCGGCACCCGGTCTCGGGCGCGCAGTACGCGTCGCCCGCGCAGTCGGCGGCATCCGCGCAGTCGGTGAGGCCGTCGCCGTCGTCGTCGACCCCGTTGTCGCACGCGACATCGGTCCACACGCACGCCGACTCGTCGACGGCGACCTCCAGCCGGTACGGATTGCAGCCGTCCGGGGTGTACATGCCGACCGCGAGGAACACCTCGCCGCGCCGTTCGCTGACCCACGCGATCCGCTCGTCGTCGTCCCCGGACGCGGCGGCGGCCAGCCGCCGGCCGCCGGCGTCGAACAGCTCGAGATCGATGTCCCCGCCCGCATGGACGAAACGCGCCTCGAGCGTCACCGCGGCGCCGATGCACACCGGGACCGCGAAGAAGTCGGGGTCGCCGGCGACGGCGTACAGCACGATCCCGGCGGCGTCGGCGGCGTCGGCGGCGCCGGCGATCGAGTCGTTGTCCTCCAGCGGGTCGAGCCCGTCGCCGCAGGCCGCGAGACAGGCCGGGTTGCCGGCGCAGTCGGCGTCGAGGCAGTCGGTGTCGCCGTCGCGGTCGTCGTCGGCGCCGTTGCCGCAGTCCTCGAACGGCGGCGCGCACTCGGGCCGCCCCGCGCAGTCCTCGTCGAGGCAGTCGGTGTCGCCGTCGCGGTCGTCGTCCAGCCCGTTCGTGCACCGTTCGGGGCGGACCACGCAGGCCGGGTCGTCCGCGCAGTCCTCGACGTCGGTGCAGTCGGCCAGCCCGTCGTGGTCGTCGTCGTCGCCGTTGTCGCAGTCCTCCCGCGGCGCCGGGCACCCGGGCCGTCCGGCGCAGTCGTCGTCGTCGCAGTCGGTGAGGCCGTCGCCGTCGTCGTCGAGGCGGTCGTCGCAGTCGGTCTCGGCCGGCGGCGTCCCGCACGCGGGATCGGCGGCGCAGTCGTCGTCGTCGCAGTCGGTGAGGCCGTCGCGATCGTCGTCCCGCCGGTCGTCGCAGTCGACCTCGGCGGGCGGCGCCGCGCACGCCGGCATGCCGGCGCAGTCCGCGACGTCGTCGCAGTCGGTGAGGCCGTCGCCGTCGTCGTCGATGCCGTTGACGCACAGCTCCGGAGCCGCGTCGTCGTCGCCGCAGCCGATCGCGGCGAGGGCGGCGGCGAGAACGACGCACGACGGGACGAGGTGGCCTTGGGACATGGGACCTGCTCCTCCCCGGCGGCCGCCGCGTCCCTCCCGGATCCCCCACGCGCGGTTCCCCGCACAGGGACGGGGCGAACGGCTGCTCCGGCCGAACTGTGGACGCGTTTCGGGCGGGGGGCAAGAGGGGCGAACGGGAGGTCCGCCCGCTTGATCCCTCGCGGAACGGATGGTCCAATCGGCGCGGAACGAGGAGACCCTTCATCGTGCCGCCAACCGTCGCGCCACCCGGGGAATTCGCGCTCGAGACGACCGACTGGGCGGCGGCCGAGGCGGAGCTCTACGCCGTTCGCCGCGCCGTGTTCGTCGAGGAGCAGCGGGTGCCGCGGGAACTGGAGATCGACGACCTGGACCCGACGGCGCTGCACCTGCTGGCGCGCGACGCGGCCGGGCGGCCGATCGGCACCGGCCGGCTCGCCGCCGACGGCCGGATCGGGCGGATGGCGGTGCTCGCCGAATGGCGCGGGCGCGGCGTCGGCGGCGCGATCCTCGAACGGCTCGTCGCGGCGGCCCGGCAACGGGGGCTGGAGGAGGTCGTGGCCGGCGCCCAGGTCCGGGCGATCGGCTTCTACGAGCGGCACGGGTTCCGGGTCGAGGGGCCCGTCTACGACGACGCGGGGATCCCGCACCGCACGATGCGCCGTCGTCTCGGCGGATGAACCGCGGAAGCGCGGAGGTCGCGGAGAGGGTGGAACGGGTTCCGGGCGCCGCGGAGGCGCGGCCCCTTGCGCCCGTCGCCGCGACCGACGATACTGGCCCCGCAGACGGGGGCTGCGTGGAGGCAGCCGTGAACCGCGCCGAGAAGGAACGGATCTACGACGAGATCCTCGCGGAAGTTCGCTATCACATCGGCAAGAGTTCCGACCCCACCGCGCGGATGGCGACGATCGTCGCCCTCCTGGCCTCGCGACTCCGCCACTTCTTCTGGACCGGCTTCTACCTGTTGCGGGACGGCGAGCTGACCGTCGGCCCGTACCAGGGACCGCCGGCCTGCATCGTGCTGCCGCCGCACAAGGGGGTGTGCTGGGCCGGGATCGACCGCGGCGAGCCGGTGGTCGTGCCGAACGTGCACGAGTTCCCCGGCCACATCGTGTGCGACGGCCGGGCCAACTCCGAGATCGTCGTCCCGCTCCGGGATCGCCTCGGCCGGATCGTCGGCGTGCTCGACGTCGACAGCGCCGACTTCGAGTCGTTCGACGAGATCGATGTCGATCGGCTGCAGCGGATCCTCGCGCTGATCTACACCGAGATCCGGATCTCGGTCCTGCCGCCGCCGTGAGTCAGCGCCGGCGCAGGACGAAGCGGGTGACGAGCAGCGCCAGGAACGGCAGGCCGGCGGAGAAGATCCGGTTCGGACGTCTCGGCCGGCCGCGGGCGCTCGACGACGAAGCCAGCGAGTCGCCCTCGCAGCCGCCGCCCGAGGAACCGCCGCAGAAGCTCGAGCCGCCGCCGGCATCGCCCTCGCAGCCGCCCCCGCCGCCGGTGTCGCCCGAGGTGTCGCCGTCGCAGCCCGAGCCGCCTCCCACGTCGCCCGTCGTGTCGCCCTCGCATCCGGCGCCGCCGCCGGGGTCCGTGCTCGTGTCGCCCTCGCACCCGCTCCCCTCGCCGTATCCTTCGGGCGTCGAGTCGTCGCAGCCGTCGGACTGGTAGGACCAGGCGGGGTCCAGCTCGAGGTCGATGTCCACCTGGACGTCCACGTACACGTCGTCTTCGCGGACCTCGATCGGCCGCGTCGGCCGTTCGGGCTCGCGGCCCGAGAGGGTGAACGAGCCGAAGCGCAGCGTGCGGATCACCTCGTCGCCCGTGTTGCGCAGGCCATCGCGGCCGTCGTCGAGGAACCGGAGGTCGAAGATGCCGGCATAGGGACCGCCGTCGCCGGCAAGCGGCACGAGCTGGATCTCGCCGCCGACCGCGTCGGACTGGAAGAGCGGCGCCCCGCCGACGTACTCGCGGTACGAGGCGGACAGATCGCGCACCTCGGCCCCCAGGTACGCCGGCACGTCCAGCTCCAGCTCGAAGAACGCCCCGTTGGCGCGGAAACCGCCGGCGTAGAGGTAGAGGCCGGGGTCGTGGCGGGAGGCCCCGGAGGAGGTGACCCCGGCCACGTCGAGGCGCTCGCCGGTCGCCGGCAGGCCGGAAGCCTCGACCACGCAGGCACCGGTCGCCTCGCACCGCACGTCCTGATCGTAGACGGTGAAGACGACGCGCGAGGTCGCATCGCCCGCATCGCACCCGGCGGCGAGCAGGGCGTAGGCCGCCGCCCGGACGGCGACGGATGGCGCGAGGGCGACGGGTTTCCGCGCCGGCCCGAGCGGCGCGCGCCGTCCCATCCGCCGCCGCGCGTCGCACGTCCCCGGCGCGTCCTTCCTCGCGATCGAGGACGACGGCGGCGCGACAGCCGTTTCAGGCGCCACGGCCGGCCTCCGGCTCACAGATGCCACGTCTGGGTCACCATCACGCTGAACCGCACCCCCCCGCCCTCGCCCTGGCCCGCGTACGTGTCGAGCACCTCCGCCTCCTGGCCGCCGAACATCGCCTCGGCGCGAATGCCGGTCGAGGCGTTCTCGTGCCAGCGGTACTGGAGACCCCAGCCGAGGGTGAACTGGCCGTACCAGTCCTGCTTGGCGATCGAAGGACCGTCGGCGCGGTCGACGACGCCATCGATGTAGGTGGCGCCGCCGAGCAGGTCGACGTAGGTGCGGATGCGGTCGAAGATCGGCAACAGGAGCCGCAGCCCGCCGTAGATGTCCACGTACCAGCGCTCGGCCGTGAACCCGCACCCGGTCTGCGGATGGACCCCTTCTCCCGAGAAATCGACCGCCTCGGCGCCGGCGACCGCGTAGAAGCGGAGAGGGAATCCGGCGAACTTCCCGCCGATGCCGAGCATCCCGCCCCAGGCGAAGTTCGGGGGCAGGTAGGTCACCGGCGCGATGCCGAGCCCCAGATTGGCTTCGGCCAACAGGTGGGTTCCGACCTCGCCGGCCGTAGCGGCGGCCGGGCGCGACAGGGCGAGCGGCACGGCAGCCAGGGCGAAGAGTCGGAGGACCGCCGCGGTCCGCGCCGCCCGGCGCCTGCCGGCGCGGGTCCGTCCAGCGGCTCGGGTTTCTTCGGGAAGTGTCGGGTTCTGGCGTCGCATGCCCTGCCCTCCGTCTCGAGGCGAGGCAGGGAGGCTGCACCTCTCGTGCCACGAGGGCCCCGACCTTGTTGTGGTTTCCGAGGGGGCCGAAGGTGAGTTGTTTGCACCACACCGTGGCTTCGGCGACACGGCGGGCGTGCGGGAACGAACGCGCGGCGGCCGTTGCCGGGGAGGGCCGGGCTGCTTATACTCGGCTCCGCCATGCAACCCGCCGACGCCAAGGCGCTCGCGCAGGACGGGCCGGCGACGCTGCCCCCCGGGGCGCTGGTGGCGTTTCGCTATCGGCTGGCGGAGCGGCTGATGTTGCGGGACGCGGCGGAGGTCTACCGGGCGACGGAGGAGGCCACGGGGGCCGGCGTGGTGGTGAAGCTGGTGCGGCCGGCGGTCTCCGGCGCGGACGGTGCGCTGCTGGCGATGCGCTTGGCGGAGCAGGCGGAGAACCTGCGCAAGCTGCCGCATCCCGGGGTGTGCCGGCTGATTGCCGACGGCTGGGACGAGCCGCTGGGCGCGCGGTTCCTGGTGCTCGAACTGCTGCGCGGCGAGACGCTCGAGGCGCTGTTCGTGCGGCGCCGGCGGCTGGATTTGTCCGAGACGCTGGGGCTGCTCGATGCGCTGTGCGAGGTCGTGTCGGCCCAGCACGCGGCGGGGCTGCTGCAGCTCGACTTGTCGCCGGAGACGGTGTTCCTGCCTCCCGACGGGCAGCCGTTCCCGCTGCGACTGGCGGAGGCGGGACGCCATCGGCGCGACGACCCGCCGTCGCCGCCGCCGCGGGATGGGGCGGTGCCGTACGCGGCGCCGGAGCGGCTGCGGGGCGAGGTGTGCGACGAACGGGCGGACGTGCATCTGCTCGGGGCGGTGGCGTACCGGGCGCTGCGGGGTCACGTGCCGTTTCGCGGGGGGACGCCGGAGGAGGCGCTGGCGGCGCGCGGGCGGGGGCTCGTCCCGCTGTACGCGGCGGGCGCCTCGCCGACCGAGGCGGCGGCCGACCGGTTGGTGCGCCGGTGCCTGGCCGACGACCCGGCCGCGCGGTTCGCGAGCGTCGCGGAGTTGCGGGCGGCGGTGGTCGATCTGCGCGCGCGACTGACGAAGTCCTGAGCGGAAGTGCGGTGCGGCCCGGCGCGACGGCGCGCCCGACCGTCAGGTCAGGACGGCCTTGAACATCCGCAGGGTGCGGCGCAGCGAGTCGAGGATCTCCTTCATCTCGGCGTCGGGGACGCCGGAGCGCAGGGCGTTGCGGGCGTGCTCGACGACCTCCTTGGCCTTGGAGATCGCCTCCGGGCCGTGTTCGGAGCCGCGCACGACCTCCTCGACCTGCGGCATGTAGCGCTCGATCTCGCCGATCAGCGTCTCGGCCTCCTGATTCGCCTTCTCGGCCTCCTCGCCGCGCCGCCGCTCGACCAGGTACTCGTGGCTGCTCTGGGCCATCTCCTTGACCTCCTCCTTGGTCAGCCCGGAGGAGGCGGTGACGGTGATCGATTGCTCCTGGCCGGTCTCGAGGTCGCGGGCGGAGACGGCGACGATGCCGTCGGCGTTGATCTCGAAGGTGACATCGATCTCGACCTCGCCCTTGGGCGCGCGCCGGAGACCGGTGAGGACGAACTCGCCGAGCAGTTCGTTCTCCTCGGCCTTCTCGCTCTCGCCCTGCAGGACGAGGATCTTCACGGCGGTCTGGTTGTCGCGGACGGTGGTGAAGGTCTTGGTCTGGGAGGTGGGGACGGTGGTGTCCTTGGGGATCAGCGGTTCGAAGAAGCCGCCGACGACCATGATGCCGAGGGTGTGGGGGGTGACGTCGAGCAGCATCACCTCGGACTTCTCGGCGACGAGCATCGAGCCCTGGATGGCGGCGCCGAGCGCCACGACCTCGTCGGGATGGACGCCCTTGCACGGCTCGCGCTTGAACAGCTCGGCGACGCGCTCCTGGACCTTGGGCATGCGCGTCATGCCGCCGACCAGGACGACGTCCTCGATGTCTTCGATGTCCAGTCCGGCCTCGTCCAGCGTGTTGGCGCAGATGTCGATCGTCTGCTGGATGAGGTCGCCGGTGAGCTCCTCGAGCTTCTCCCGGGTGAGCTGGCACTGCAGGTGCAATGCCTCGTTGCGGCCGGTGGAGATGATGAACGGCAGGTTGATCTCCGTCTGCCGCGTCGCCGACAGCTCGCACTTGGCCTTCTCGGCGGCGTCCTTGAGCCGCTGCATGGCCATCCGGTCCTGGCGCAGATCGACCCCGTGCTTGGCCTGGAAGTCGGCGAGCAGCCAGTCCATGATGCGGGCGTCGAAGTCCTCGCCGCCGAGGAACGTGTCGCCGGCGGTGGACACGACCTTGAACACGCCCTCCGAGCCGATCTCGAGCAGCGAGATGTCGAAGGTGCCGCCGCCGAGGTCGTAGACGGCGACGAGGCGGTCGATCTTCTTGCCGAAGCCGTAGGCCAGGGCGGCGGCGGTCGGCTCGTTGATCACCCGGATCACGTCGAGCCCGGCGATCAGGCCGGCGTCCTTGGTCGCCTGCCGCTGGTTGTCGTTGAAGTACGCCGGGCAGGTGATGACCGCCTTGCTCACCTCCTCGCCCAGGTAGTCCTCGGCGATGATCTTCATCTCCTGCAGGATCATCGCCGAGATCTCCGGCACCGAGTAGATCTTCTCGCGGAGCTGGATCCGCACGTCCGCATGGGGCCCCTCGACGATCCGGTACTGGTACATCGCGATCGAGGTCGCGACCTGGGGCGAATTCCACTTGCGGCCGATCAACCGCTTGGCGGCGACCACGGTGTTCTCCGCGTTCGTGATCGCCTGCCGCTTCGCGATGTGGCCGATCAGCCGCTTGCCCGCCTCCGTCACCGCCACGATCGAGGGCGTCGTCTTGTAGCCCCCGCGGTTCGGGATCACCACGGGCACCCCGTCCTCGACCACCGACACGCACGAGTTCGTCGTTCCCAGGTCGATGCCGATCACGCGTTCCATGACTTCACTCCCTGCTCGGTCCGCTCATCCGCCGCTCACTCGTGCTGCGCGCGCGCCTCCGCGAGCAGCGCCTTCACCTGCTTGTCGTCGGGCTTGATCGCCAGCGCCGCCTCCGCCTCGCGACGGGCATTCTTCACCAAGCCGGCCGCAAGATACACCCGGATCAGGGTGATGCGATAGCCGATCGTTTGGGGGGCGAGCTGGATCGCCTTGAGCGCCGCGTCCCGCGCCCTGTGCAGTTCGCGCCCCAGCCGTAGCCCGAGTCGCGCCGCCGCGTCCCAGCACTCCGCGTTGTCCGTCCCGTACCGGCAGGCACGCTCGACGTGCTCCAGCGCCCCGGCCAGATCCCCCGTCGATTCGGAGAACTTCGCCTGGTTGAAACTGATCCGCGCCAACTCCCTGGACGAACGCTCCCGCAACTCCGCCAGCCGGCCCTGCTCGGCCTCGGACAACCCCAGCTTCTCGGCCGCCTCCAGCAACCCGAACACCCGCCCCCACTCCGCGTCCTTCGCCGCCGCCTCCGCGTCCGCCAAGTAGTCCGAGCCCCGCTTCTCGCTCCGCGGCGGCTCCGCGTGCGGCCGCCGGAGCACCGCCGCGAGCTGCTTGGCCATCCGCAACCGCCGCCAGTTCTCCGCCGCCGAAGACCGCGCGACCGGCGGGGACGCCCCCGCGGCTGGCGGTGGCGTCTCTCGGGCGGGCGGCGGTGTTCCCGCGACCGGCAGCGTCTTTCCGGCGGGCGGCGGCGGCTCGACCTTCCAGTCCGGCGCAGGGCCAGGGCCCGTGCCTGCCGGCGCCTCCGGAGGCTTCCCGCCGGACGGCGCACCCGCGGTGGCTTCCACCGGACTCGCCTCCGCCGGACTCGTCTCCGCCGGACTCGTCTCCGCCGGGATCGCGTCCGCCGGCGCCGCGCCGCTCTCCTCCGTCTCGGCCGCCTCGGCCGCCTCGGCCCGCGCCCGAGCCGCGTCTCGGGCCGCGGAAGTGGCCTTGGCCCCGTACGGCGTCTGTCGCCGCTCCTCCTCCTGCTGCCAGGCTTGCTCCTCCTCCTCCTGGCCGTGCAGGACCGCCTGGCCCTTGAGGTACTCGTCGTACTCGCGCCGGCTCTTCGTGCGCGACAGCACCTCGTAGGCGCGCGTGATCTGCCGGAAGATCCGTTCGAGCCGGTGTCGGGCCTCCCCGATCTCGCGACCGTAGTACGCATCGGGATGGAACTCCTTCGCCAGCCCGAAATACGCGCTGCGGATCTCGGCGCGGTCCGCCCGGCGGCTCACCCCGAGCAGCTTGTAGAAGTCGGACGACTCGGCCCGCACGAGGAAGGTCTCGATCCGCCGGCGCTCCTCCGGCGTCAGCACGCCCCACTCGCCCGCCGCGGAAGACGGGTCGGCCGATGGCGGTTTGACGTCGGCGCTGGCGGTCCCGGCGGCCCGCGGGGGCTCGCTGCTCGACGGCCGCCCGCGCGGGGGGGGACCCGGCGGTCTGTCCGATGTGGGCGGACGGGACGACGGCCGCGGCGGAGGCGGGGCGACCGCAGGGCGTACCGCGGGCGAGCGGGCAGGGCTGGAGGCCGCCCCGGGACCGTCTGGCCCTCCTCCCTGGTGTGGAGAGTCGCGCGGGGGGTTCGGGAGGGATGCCGCGGCCGCGCTCGTCGCCGCCTCCGGTTTCTCGCCTCGTGGCCGGCCCGGCGGTCCCCCCGGCGCCAGCGGTTGGGTCGCCCCGAGCTGGATCAGCCCCAGATCGGCCAGGCGGCACAGGATCCGGTCGAGTTCCTCGGCCGGCAGACCGACGACCAATCCCAGGTCGGCGACCGCGGTGTGGTCGTCGATCTGCGACAGCACGTACCCCTCGACCGGCGTCAACGGCAGGTCCTGGATTCGCTCCCGGCCGAGGCGGCGCGGAACGTCGTTGCGGCTGACGGCCCCGGACATACGTCGGTGCGAACCCTAGCACCATCCGGGGCGGGGTCTCAATCCGCCGTTCGGAGGAGGCGCTCCATGATCGCCTTCTGGGCGTGCAGCCGGTTCTCCGCCTCGTCCCAGACGCGGGACGCGGGTCCTTCGATCACCGCGTCGGTCACCTCTTCGCCCCGGTGGGCGGGCAGGCAGTGCAGGAAGATCGCCCCCGGGTTGGCGCGAGCCATCAGCGCGTCGTCCACGGTGAAGCCGGCGAACGCCTGGCGGCGCCGCTCGGCTTCGGTCTCCTGCCCCATGCTGGCCCAGACGTCGGTGTTGACGGCGTCGGCGCCCTCGACCGCCCGTTCCGGCCGGTCGAAGAGTTCGATGCGGCCGCCGCGGCGGCGTGCCTCCGCCAGGACCGCGGCGTCGGGTTGGAACGCCGGCGGGCAGGCGACGCGCAGCCGGAAGCCGAACTGGGCCGCGGCCTCGATCCAGGTATTGGCCATGTTGTTGCCGTCGCCGACCCAGGCGATCGTGTGGTCCTCGAGCCGGGGGCCCTTGTGCTCGATGATCGTCTGCAGGTCGGCCATCACCTGGCACGGGTGCAGCTTGTCGGACAGTCCGTTGATCACGGGGACGGTGGCGTAGCGGGCCAGTTCCTCTAGCGTCTCCTGGGCGAAGGTGCGGAGCATGATCATGTGGACGTAGCGGGAGAAGACCCGGGCGGTGTCGCGGATCGGCTCGCCGCGGCCGAGTTGGGAGTCCTTGGCGGAGATGAACATCGGGTGTCCGCCCAGCTCCTGCACGCCGACCTCGAACGAGACGCGGGTGCGGGTCGAGGCCTTCTCGAAGATCAGGGCGACGGTCTTGCCGGCGAGCGGGAGTCTGCCGCGGGTCGGCTTGCCGCGCGCGGCCTTGAGCTTCGCGGCGCGTTCGAGCATCGCGCGCAGTTCTTCGGGGGACCAGTCGAACAACGACAGGAAATGCCTCGTCATCGCGCTTCACCTCCGGGTTGCGGCCGCCGGGCGGCCGCGCGCCTGCCTACAGGATGTAGCGCGCGAGATCAACGTCCTGCGCCAGGTGCGCCAGCCGCCGCCGCACCTCGGCCCCGTCGATGCTGACCTCCAGCCCGGGCCGTTCGGGGGCGACGAACGACAGCTCCTCGAGCAAGGCCTCGAGCACGGTGTGCAGGCGGCGGGCGCCGATGTTCTCGGCGCGGCGGTTGACGTCGGCGGCGATCTCCGCGATCGCCTCGACCGCGTCGTCGGTGAAATGCAGCCGCACGTTCTCGGTCGCCAGGAGCGCGATCTGCTGCTTGAGCAGCGCGTTCTGCGGCTCGCGCAGGATGCGCACGAACTCCTCCTTGCCCAGCGGCTCCAGCTCGACGCGGATCGGGAACCGCCCCTGCAACTCCGGGATCAGGTCCGCGGGCCGCGTGACGTGGAACGCGCCGGAGGCGATGAACAGCACGTGGTCGGTCCGCACCGGACCGTGCTTGGTCGTCACGGTCGTGCCTTCCACCAGCGGCAGCAGGTCGCGCTGGACCCCCTCGCGCGAGACGTCCGGTCCGCTCCCCCCGCCGGCCCGCTCGCGGACCGCGATCTTGTCGAACTCGTCGATGAACACGATCCCCGACTGCTCGGCCCGCTGCTTGCCCTCGGCGACCACCGCCTCCATGTCGATCAGCTTGCCCGCCTCCTCCTCCGCCAACAGCCGCAGAGCCTCGCGCACCTTGACCTTGCGCGCGCGCGTCTTCTTACCGCCCAGCCCGGGGAGGTTGGCGAACATGTCCTGGAACTTGAACTCCAGCTCCTCCATCCCAGACGCCGAGATCACCTCGACCGCCGGACGCACCCGCTCCTGGAGGTCGATCTCCACCATCTCCCGGTCCAGCTCGCCGGCGCGCAGCCGCGCGCGCAGCGCGTTCTTCCGCTCGCGGTCCCCCGCGACATTCCCCTCCTCGTACGCCGGGCGTTGCTGCTGGAGCAGCAGGCCCAGGATCCGCTCCTCGGCCAGGTCCGCGGCCCGGGTGCGCACCCCCGCCTCCCGCTCCGCCTTCACCTGCCGGATCGCCAGCTCGACGAGGTCGCGGACGATCGAGTCGACGTCGCGGCCCACGTAGCCGACCTCGGTGTACTTGGTCGCCTCGACCTTGAGGAACGGGGCCTGCGCGAGCCGGGCGAGCCGGCGGGCGATCTCGGTCTTGCCCACGCCGGTCGGCCCCATCATCAGGATGTTCTTCGGCGCGATCTCGTCGCGCAGTTCGGGCGGTACCCGGCGGCGACGCCAGCGGTTGCGCAGCGCGATCGCCACCGCGCGCTTGGCCTTGTCCTGGCCGATCACGTAGCGGTCGAGCTCCGAGACGATCTCGCGCGGCGTGAACATCGCCCCGGCGGGCTCGACGGACGGCTCCGGTTCCGGCATCGCGGCTTCCTTCCCTGGGCGCTGCGCCGCGACCCCTAGTCGGGCGCCGCCACCGTCTCGAGAACCACGTTCTGGTTCGTGAAGACGCAGATCCCCGCGGCGATCGCCATCGCCTTGCCGGCGATCTCCGCCGCCGGCAACGCCGTGTTCTCGAGCAGCGCGCGCGCGGCGGCCAGCGCGAACGGCCCCCCCGAGCCGATCGCCGCGCAATCGCCGTCGGGCTCCAGCACGTCGCCCGTCCCCGACAGGACGAAGATCCGACGCCCGTCGGTCGCCAGCATCATCGCGTCGAGCCGGCGGAGCACCCGGTCGGCCCGCCACTCCTTCGCCAGCTCGACCGCGGCCCGCGTCAGGTTGCCGGCGTGCGACTTGAGCTGGTTCTCCAGCCGTTCGAACAACGTGATCGCGTCCGCGCTCGCCCCGGCGAACCCCGCCGCGATCCGTCCCCCCTCCCCGAGCCGGCGCACCTTGCGCGCCGTCGCCTTGAGGATCGTGTTCCCCGCCGACACCTGCCCGTCCGCCGCCACCACCACCTCGTTCCCCCGGCGGACGGCGAGCACCGTCGTGCTGCGCCAACGACCCGTCTCGTCCCGCGTACGCACGGCGGTCACCCTAGCCACGGAACCCCGGGGCGTCAACGGCGTTCGGCCGGCGCCCACCGGTGGAGTCCCGGAGCGGAAACGAGCGGCGGACAGCAGGGCGGGACGGGATCGCAGGACCGGATCGGAGTATAGTGCCGCGGTGTTGCGGACGCCGGCGCGGCCGGCGCGGGACGGCCCGGCGGGCGTGGAGATGAAGCGGCGGACCGCCGACGAATTGCTCGAAGCGCTGGACGCGCCGGGATTCACGCCGGCTCTCCGGGATGTCGATGGGCTGGTCGAACTGCTCGCCTCCGGCGGGCGCGACCGCGCGGAAGCGCTCGAGCGCGCGCTGCGCCGCGTCGGCCCCCCCGCAGTCCCTCGACTGTTGTCGAGCTTCCCCGAGTCGACCCCGCCGCTGCGCGGGAGGCTGTGCCGACTGCTGGGGCGCATCGCCCCCGCGGAACCGGCCGTGCGGGCCCTGCTGCTCGCCGCGCTCGAGGATCCCGACGACGCGACGCGACGCGCCGCCGCCGGCGCACTGGGACGCCTGCGGGAGCCGGAGGTCGAGGCCGCGCTGTTGCGGGCCTGGAACTCCGCCGGTTCGGATGCGTTCCGCCGGGCGCTGGCCGAGGCGCTGGGCAAGGCGGGAGACGCGGCGGCGTTGGCCGCGTTGCGCGAGGCACATCCGGAGGACCCCGAGGTGGCCCGGCGGGTGGCCCGCGCGGTGCTGATGCTCGAACGGACCGCGGCCCGCGGCGAGACCTCGACGATTCGCGCCGAGGTGGCGCCCGAGCGGCCGCAGCCGGTGCGGTTCACCTGCCGCGCCGGCCTCGAGCCGCTCGTCGTCGAGGAACTCGGCCCCGGCTGGCGGCCGCGCGTCGTCGGACCGGGCCAGATCGAAGCCGAACTGCACGGTCCACTGGCGTCGGCCTGGACGTCGCGCATCGCCACCGAGTTCGCCCTCGCCCTCCCGCCGGTGCCCCGGCGGCGGGACGAACCGTTGGCCGCGGCCATCGTGCGGCTGCTGGCGAGCCCGCCGGCGCTCGAGGCGCTGCGGCGCTGGACCGCCGGGCCGATCCGCTACCGGATCTCGTTCGCCGGCGGCGGACACCGCCGGGCCGTGGTGTGGGAGGTCGCCCGGCGCGCGGCGGCGGAACGGCCCGAGTTGCGGAACGATCCGACCGCCGCGCCGTGGGAATTGCGGGTCGCCGAGCGGACGGACCGGTTGTGCGGGGCGCTGCACCCGCGCGGGTTGGCCGATCCGCGCTTCGCCTGGCGGGTGGCCGACGTCCCGGCGTCGTCGCACCCGACGATCGCGGCAGCGTTGGCGCGGGTCGGCGGCGCGCGGGACGACGACGTGGTGTGGGACCCGTTCGCCGGCGCGGGCGCGGAACTGCTGGAACGCGCGCGTCTCGGTCCATCCCGGCGCTTGATCGGGACCGACACCGACGAGCGGGCGCTGGCGGCCGCGCGCCGCAACGCCGCCGCCGCCGGCGTGCGACTGGAGCTGGCGCGGGCCGAGGCGACCGCGTTCGCGCCGCCGGAACCGCCGACGCTCGTCCTGACCAACCCGCCGATGGGACGCCGCACCGGAAGCCATCGGACCGTGGGCGCGCTGCTCGAACGGTTCGTGCAGCGCGTGGCGGAACGGCTGGCTCCCGGCGGCCGGCTGGTCTGGATCGCCCCGCGACCGGAACGCACCGACGGATGCGCGCGCGCCGCCGGTCTCCGGCTCGAGACGAGCCGCGCGCTGGACATGGGCGGGTTCCGCGCCGTGCTGCAACGCTGGCTCAAGCCGTAGTCGGCGGTCTTCCCGCGGCGACGGGGCGCGCCGCGAACCGCACACCGGCCCCGTCGCTCCGGCCGGGCTCACCCGTGGCGGGCGAGTCGGGCGAGCAACCGGGCGGCGAGCCGCGCGGTGCGCCCGTCATCCCGCGCCGGGCACAGTTCCACGACGTCGGCGCCGGCCAGCACGCGGCCGTCGAGCAGCGCGTCGAGGGCGTCGAGCAGCTCGAGATACGACAGCCCGTCGGGCTCCGGCGTGCCGACGCCCGGAGCGCAGCCGGGGTCGAGCGCGTCGAGGTCGATCGTGACGTAGAGGAGGCGGCCCAGCCCGGGCATCACCGGCGCGAGACCGCGTGACCGCAGCGCGCCGCGGGCGAGCAGCCGGGCCGGGGGCGCCGCGGTCCGCTCCAGCTGTCCGGTCGCGCCGTCGGCGCCGGGACCGTAGACGTCTCGCAGTTCCTCGTGCAGCCCGGAGCGGATCCCGATCTGCACCAGCGGGTGGCCGCGCTCGAGCGCGCGGCGCATCGCGCAGGCGTGGTTCCACGGCGTCCCCTCGTAGTCCGCCCGCAGATCGGCGTGCGCGTCGAACTGCACGACCGTCACCGCGGCCGGGTCGTCCCACGCCTCGAGCGCCGCGGGTGTCACGGTGTGTTCGCCGCCGACCACCAGCGGCAGTCGGCCCGCCGCCAGCGCCTCGCGGACGTGCCGCGCCACCTCGCGCCGCATCGCCGCGGCGTCGTGCAGCGTCCGCGGATGCGCCTCGACCCACGTCCAGTCCGCGAGCGCCCCGACGCCGTGGCATACATCGTCCGTGTCGAGCGCGGCGAGGTGTTCGGCGACGGCGTCGGGGCCGAAGGCGCAGCCCGGGACGAACGATGCGGTGGCCTCGTAGGGCGCCGCGACGAACGTCACCGGACGGCGCGCGCCGGACATCGGCCTCATTCCCCGCAGCTCGGCCGGGGGAACCGCTGGCGGTGCGCCAGCGCCAGGATCCTGAGGCCGAGCCGTGCGGCGACGAAGGCCGGCAGCACGTCGCCGGATCGCGGCAGGAGTCCGGTCAATTCGGCCCCGACCACCCGCCGCCGGCGGAACACCTCGTCGAGCAGCCGCGTCAGATCCGCGTAGGCCAGCCCGCCGGGCTCCAGGTTGCCGGGCATCGGCAGCGCGGCGGGGTCGAGCACGCCGATGTCCAGCGACAGGTAGACGATCTCGGGCAGCCCCCGCACCAGCTCCTCGGGCGGCGCCGGCTCGAACGACGGCCGCGCGGCCAGCCGGCGGGCCGGCGGGCCGGCGACGTCGCGGAGCGTGGACCATTCGAGCGCGGTCGCCGAGGCGAGGCGCCAGCCCGACGAGCGGACCGGCACCAGCTCGGCGCAGCGGCGCACCGCCGTGCGCGGCGCGGCACGCAGGCCGTGCCAGGCGTCGTCGCCGCCCAGGACGCCTTCCAGGCGGACCACGCCCGTCTCGCCGATGCGTCGCAGGCCGCGGGCGGTCCCGGCCAGGATCGTCGCCTCGCCGCCCAGCACGAGCGGGAAGCGTCCGGCGCGCGCCTGTTCCTCCACCGCGCACCCGAGCGGTTCGAGCGCCTCGTCGTCGGAGGCATAGGAGAACTCGAGCGGCGGGAGGGTAGCGAGGCCGCGGTCGGTCGGGTCGCGGCCCAGCTCGAGGTCGTAGGTCTCGACCTGCGTCGAGGCGGCGACGATCTCGGCGGGAGCGACGCGGGCGCCGGGCGCGGCGGCGGCGGACCGATCGAACGGCGCCGGGATCACGACGGCCCAGGCCCGCTCCGGATCGACGGACGGCAAAGGCGCGAGGAACTGGCCGACGTGCATCGGAGTCGCCTCCGGGCGGGCCGGTCGCGGGCCGGCCCTAGAACAGCAGCACCGCGGCGGTCACGACCGTCGTCCACCGGCCGTTCTTGTCGCCCTCGGCGCTCTGCGCGATGCTGCGCGTGCGCACGATCCGGCCGCTCATCCGGTAGATCTCCCGCCGCTCGTCGTAGTCCTTGTCGGGGTCGAACTCGATCCCGAGGGTCGAGGCGAGCATCGTGGCGGCAAGGTCCTCGGCGTAGTCGCCGGCCTTCTTCGCCGTCTGCCCGAACGCGTGATGCTCCGACAGGTAGCCGAAGGCGGCCGGGTCGGCCGGCGTGGCCAGTCCGACGGCGCAGGCCATCAGGCGGTTCGGCTCGTCCGTCTCGCACTGGCTCATCACGACGAAGGTGATCTCCCCCGGATGGAGACGCTGCAAGCCGCGCTCGCGGCTGACGACCACCGCGCCCGGCGGGAAGATGCTCGAGACGCGGACGAGGTTGAGCGGTGCGATGCCGGCCCGGCGCAGCGCCAGCTCGAACGACTGGAGCCGCTGGCGGTGCACGCCGCACCCCTTGGTGAAGAAGACGGCGCGCGGCACCAGCGGCAACGGCAACGTGCGCGGCGCCGGATTCGCGACCGGCGCGACGATCCGCGGGCTCTCGGGACAGGTCGCGGCGGCTCCGGCTTCCTCCTGCGCCGGGGCCGCTGCCTCCTCTCCCTTCCCCTTCCTTCCACGTGCGACCATCGCCTCACCTCCGTCGGAGTCCTTCTGCCATCAACCGCCGGCCCGTGCAACAGGAAACCGCCGCGATCTCCGCCGACTGGACAGTCCCGCCGTGCCCTCGTAGACTTGCGGCGAACGGAGGATGCCATGAGCCGGAACCACGCCCCGTCGCTCTGCCTCGTTGCCGCAACGCTCGCCCTGCTCGCGTTCTCGAGCGCGTGCAGCAACCCGGACGAAGGGACCGACGACGGCGGCGTGCCGGACTTCGTCGACGTGCGGACGGACGGCGATGTCCCGGTCGATGTCCCGCGGCCGGCCAACTGCACGCTGGCCAACGATGTCGATCACGACAACATCCTGAACATCGACGAGGGCGACGGCTTGCTGGACTCCGACGGCGACACCACACCGGACTCGCAGGACGACGACAGCGACGGCGACACGCTCGCCGACACGATCGAAGCGGGCGACCTCGACTGCGCCACCTCCCCCCGCGACTCGGACGGCGACACCACCCCCGACTTCCAGGATCTCGACTCCGACGGCAACGGCATCGGCGACCAGGAGGAGGGGAACGTCGACACCGACGGCGACGGCGAGGGCAATTTCCGCGACCCGGACGACGACGGGGACCGGATCCTCGACCTGGTCGAGATCGGCGAGGACCCGTTG
>JAAZOP010000224.1 GCA_012797735.1 Myxococcales bacterium | reverse complement strand
GCGGGAGCGGCGCCGGGCCCGCCGCCCGGCGGTCCGCTGACGGTGCCGCTCGACGAGGCGTCGTGGGACGACTACCTGGCGCCGGCGCCCGTCGTCCCCGCGGCGCTCGGGCGGGGCTGCTACTGGCGCCGTTGCACCTGCTGCCCGGACCACCTGCACCCGCCGCATACGCCCTGCGCGCCCGATCGGCTGGACGGGTGGTTGCGGGCGATCGCCGCCCGTTTCCCGGGTGGAGCGATGCTGCACCTGACCGACTCCGCGTTGCCGCCCGCGCATCTCGCTCGGCTCGCGGAGTCGATCCGCCGCGAGCGGTTGCCGCTGCGCTGGCACGGGTTCGTCCGGGCCGAGCCGGAGTTCGGCGAGCCGGCGTTCGCGCGGGCGCTGGCGGAGGGAGGCTGCGCGCTGTTGCAGTTCGGGGTGGAGACCGCGTCCCCGCGGCTGCTGGAACTGCTCGGCAAGGGCGCCGGCCCCGAGACCGCGCGTCGCGCGCTGCGGGCGGCGGCCGCCGCCGGCATCCGCACCCACGTCTACCTGCTGTTCGGCCTGCCGACGGAGACCGATGCGGACCGCGAGGCGACGCTGGAATTCGTCGCGGCCGAGGCGGACGCGATCCATGCGGTGAACCCCGCGCTGCTCAACCTGCCGAAGGGGAGTCCGATGCACCGGAACCCCGAACGCTTCGGCATCACCGAGCTGGTGCCGTTCGGCGCGGAAACCGACCTGTCGCTCTACGACGACTTCCGCTGCGGCGCCTCGCACCCGCGTCCGGAGGCGCGCCGGTGGATCGGCCGGCGGCTGTTCCGCAGCGACGCGCTGCGCGCGATCCGGGGCCGCCTGCGCTCGCCGTTCAAGGCGAACCACCTCTGCTTCCTGCAACGCTGAGGCCCGCGGGGAACGCCCCGGCGATCGGCCTGCCGGCTCCGGATGGCCGACGCGCTCCCTACCGGCAGGCCTGCGTCCGGATCTCGTAGGTCGGACGGCAGCAGTGGATCGCCACGGACTCCTTGGTGCGCGCGTCCAACGCGTCGCCCGGGCCCCCGCCGGCGTCGATCGCGGGTCCTGCGCCGCCATCGGTGGGCGGCGATCCGCCGTCGGTGGACGGGGTGCCGGCGTCGAGCGGCGGGGGTTCGACGGCGTCGTCGCAGGCGCTCCACGAGAACTCGGGTTCGCAGTTCGCCTGGAAGATGCCGCGCTCCCCGCAGGCGGGGACGAAGCCGCAGTCCGGTCCCGCCGTCGCCGGACACCACCCGACCGCAACGCTCCAGCAGCTCCCACCGGCGTCGCGGGTCGAGGGACAGAAGTCGGCCAGGTCCGGGTGCTCGAGCGTCGTGCTTCCGTCGCAATCGTAGTCCCAGGTCGGCGGGTCGCCCGCGGCGCAGGCGTAGGGGGCGTCGAAGAACGAGGGCTGCTCCGGGTGGACGAAGGGGTTCGCGTCGCAGCAGTCGCCGGTGCGGGCGGCGGTGGCCGGCGGAGCCGTGGCCCCGCACACGCCGTCGCTCCCGGTGCCCCAGCCGTCGCCGTCGCGGTCCGGATACCAGACCGGGTGCGGCGCGAAGACGCAGCCGCCGGCGGCCGGCGAGCAGACGTCGGCGGTGCAGGGGTCTCCGTCGTCGCACGTCACGGGCGCGCCGCCGCACGCGCCCGTCGTGCAGGCGTCGGCGAGAATCCGCATCCTTGTCATCTTCTCCCTGCCGTCGCCGCGCCCTTCCGCGCGCCCTCCACGAACCACGCGAGCACCGCCGGGTCCTTCAGCCGCTCCTCGTCCACCGCCGGCAGCCCCGGGAACCGCTCGGCCAGGGCGCGAGCCCAGCAGCCCGCGCCGTGGGCGATCGGCCGGCCGCCGGCGTCGTGGATCGCAACGCCTTCCGTGCCGCAGCTCGGGGAGTTGCGCTTGAGGACGAAGCCGCGCAGACCCAGCGATTCGATCTGCCGCAACCGTTCTTCCGCCCAGATCCGCATCCGGTCGGTATGGTCGGTCCCGGAGTCGATCGTGACCAGCCGCGGCTGCGCCGGGTCCCCGACCAGCCGCATCGCCTCGCGCGGCACCGGCAGGCCGCACTCCACCTCCGGGCACACCGGAACCCACTCGAAGAGCGGCCCCAGCGCGCCGGTGAGGTACGGGTCGTGCTTGTGCCGGCCGTCGTAGCGCACCTTCCGGCCGAGCAGGCACGCGCTGACGCCGATCCGGATCGGCCCACCGTCCATCACCGTCGAGGCTAGCACGGCGGCGGCGCGCCGCGCACGTCGCGACCGCGGTCAGGGACTGTAGGGCTGCAGTTCGAGCGTGACGCCGGCGAGGTCGGCGGACAGGTCGAGCGTTCCTTCGGCGATCGAGGCGAGGTAGTCGCCGGCGACGGGCATCGGGATCGAGCCGCCGTCGGCGTCGAGCAGGGCGACCAGCGCCCAGGTCGCCCCGCGCTCCACACCGGTGAAACGGAAACGCGCCGGGAAGGCGACGGGCGTGATCTCGACCATGCACAGCGGCATCGAGGGCGTGGCGAGGGAAGCCATCCACGAGACGTACAGCCGGCTCGTCGCCGGCGGCGTGCCGGTGAACGTCACGACACCCTCGACCGCGACGCCGCCGGCGGAACCGCAGTCCTGCGTCGTCACCGGCCCGCCGTCGTCGTCTCCATCGAGCGCTTCGCCCGTGTCGTCGGCCGTCTCGGTCGTCTCGCGGACGACGTCGAAGTACTCGTGGGTCGTCTCGCAGCCGAGGGCGGCGAGGAGCAGGGCGAGGGGGGCGAGTCGTCGCTGCGACATGGCGTGCGTCCTCCGATCAGAAGGCGAGGGGGAAGGTGATCAACACCTTGTGCTCGAACAATCCGTGCGGGCCGTTCCAGTCGCCCATCGGCGGCGCGAACTCGTAGGCGAACTCCGCCGACAGCGCGTGGAAGCGGAAACCGACCCCGCCGCGCAGGAACAGGCGCGGGTCGAAGGCGTACTCGTTCGGCGACCAGTCGTTGAACGCCTGGAACGCCAGGCCGAACAGCAGGTGCCAGTCGCCGACCGGGTGGCCCCAGCCGGTCGGCCGCTCCTGCGGGAACCAGACGAAGGTCAGCGGCAGTTCGAGGGCGCCGAGCGGGTCGCCTTCGAGGCCGGTGACGAACATCCAGCGCTCCCAGCCGTAGAGGAACAGCGCGCGCAGCCACATCCGCGGCGTGGTCTCCTTCGTTCCCGGCGTCGCGTACCAGCGCTCGACGACCTGGCCGGTGGCGGTGTCACGCACGGTGCGCTCCCGCAGCGGCCAGTCCAGGGCCAGCCCGATCGCGAGACCGAAGGCCCAGGAGCGGGGCTGCGCGTACGTTCCCCGGATCGCGGCGACCTCGAGCGGGTCCGGGGAGTCGAGAGTCGCGGGCCCCTCGAGCACCCGGCCGCCGGGGACGTCCCGGGGAGTGCCCGGGATCGGCGCCTCCGGCTGTTCGTCCGCGGCGGTCTCCACCTGCAGGCGGAGGTCGCCGGAAGTCCGGGCGGCGGCGGGCTCGAGGTGGACGATGCGGGCCTCGGGACCGTCGAGCAGTCGGTTGAGCAGGAAGGTGGCCTGCGGATAGTCGAGCCGCGGGTCGCGGCGCTCCGTCCACGGCTCGCAGCGCGCCCGCAGGGTCACCGAGCGCGCGGCGCCGGCCGGGACGACGACGAGGAACTGGGTGTCGAACGGTCCGCCCGGTGCGGGCAGCGGCGCCGACGGGTATTCGGGGCGCGCCGCCGCCCCGTCGATCGTCGCGGCCAAGCCGTGGCAGTCGCGCGCGGCGAAGCCGAGCCGCAACTCCTCGGCGGCCTCGACCTGGAGCGTCACCTCCACCTCGGCGTACGGGCCGCCCGTGTGGTGGTCGACGCGGTACCGGACCGAAGGGAAGACGGGCGTGCCCGGGCCGACGAGAACGGGGCCGACGAGGATCGGCGGCGCCTCGCGCGCCGGCTCGGCGGCGGAGGCCGTCGCCGCGATCGTCAGGGCGGCGCCGGCGAAGGATGCGAGGACGAGGTGCAGGGTCGGGCGGTCGTGCATCATCTTCGGTCCCTCGAACCCCCCTGCCTGCCGGCCCCTGCGGTCGGGCCGGCGACGTCGTGCCGGACGCGGCGGTTTCCGGCGCCGGTCGGGGTGACTGGATTCGAACCAGCGACGTCGGGCTCCCAAAACCCGTGCTCTACCAGGCTGAGCTACACCCCG
>JAAZOP010000223.1 GCA_012797735.1 Myxococcales bacterium | reverse complement strand
GCCGGAGATCTCGGGCCCCGCCGCCCAGGTGGCGATCGAGGCGACCCGCGCGACGGAGGACGAGGCGACGGCCGCGGCGGGTGAGACCGGCTCCGGGCCGGGCGCCGGGGCGGGCGAGGCCGGCGGCCTGCTGCTGGAGGACCTGTTGCGGCTGGCCGAGGACCATCCGCTGGTCGATGCGGCGCGCGCCGACGTCGCGGCCGCCGGGGCCCGGCTCGACCTGGCCCACTGGGCCCCGTACTCGAACTGGTCGTTCCAGGGCCTGTTCACCTTCGTTCCGCCCGCGGGAACGTGGGAGGAGGAGTGGCGGGCGATCGAGGAAGGCGGGCGCGACCAGGACTACCAGTGGGCGCATTCGATCCTCGACTGGGGCCCCTGGATCAAGTTCGGCGTGACGGGCGGCGTGCCGCTCTGGACCTTCGGCAAGATCACCGGGGCGTGGGACGCGGCGGAGGCCGGCGTGCGCGCCGCCGACGCCGGCGTGGAGCGGGCGCGGGACGAGGTGGCGTGGCAGGTCCGGCGCGCGTACCTCACGTTGCTGCTGGCCCGCGACATCCTGTACCTGATCGAGGACGGCCGCGAGTACATCGACGACGCGCGCGAGGAGGCGCGGAAGCGCATCGAGGCGGGCGAGGGCGGCGGCTCGACGGTCGATCTGTACAAGATCGACGCCCTGGCCGCGGAGGTCGATGCGCGCGAATTGCAGGCGCGGCGGCTCGAGCGGCTGTCGCTGGCGGGGCTGGCGGTGTTGACCGGCGTCGGGGACGGCGCGGCGATCGCCGACGTGCCGATCCTGCCGTTCGATCTGCGGCCCGCGCCGCGGGCGGAGTACGTCGAACTGGCGCGGCGCGAGCGCGCCGACCTCCGGATGCTCGACGCCGGGATCGCGGCGCAACGGGCGAAGGTCGAAATCGAGCGGGCCCGGTACTACCCCGACATCCTGCTCACCGGTTCGGCGAACTACGCGTACAGCAGCGCGACGGTCGACCAGCATCACGCCTGGATCGACGACCCGTTCAACGGGTACGGCGTCGGCGGCGCCCTCGTCGTCGAATACCCGCTCGACTTCGTCGCCGACTACGCGCGCGTCGAGGAGGCCGAGGCGACGTTGCGGCGGCTGGAGGAGCAGCGCGAGGCGTTGGCGCAGGCGGCCGAGATGGAGGTCGTGGACGCCTACGAGTCGCTGGAGGAGGCGCAGGGCCGGACGGAGGCGTACGACCGGGGGCGGACGGCGGCCGAGCGCTGGCTGATCGCGCTGCTCCAGGGGATGACGCTGGGGCTCCACGAGGCGTCCGACCTGACCGATGCGCTGATGGCGTTCTTCCAGAACCAGCTCAACTACCTCAACGCGGTGTACGACCTGGACATCGCCTGGGCCCGGCTGGCGCTCGCCACGGGGTCCAACCTCCTCGAGAACATCGGGTTTTCCGACTCGTCGGTCGCCGGGACCCCCTCCCCGGCCGCCCCTTGACTTCCCCCCTCGAAAAGCCCCATAAGGACTCGCGTTTGAACGGCCGGGTCGGCTGCGGCGACCAAGGGATCGGGCGGAGGGCCCCGGTGGACATCGCGGCGACGACAACCTGGCCTGGAATGGAACTGGCCTTGCCGGCGAACGACGACATCGTCGCGCGCAGCCAGGCGGGGGATGCGGCGGCGTTCCGGGAGCTGTACCGGACGCATCGCCCGCACGTGGCGCGACTGGTCCAGCGCATCCTCGGTCCGGACTCCGAGGTGGAGGACGTGATCCAGGAGGCGTTCATCCAGGTGCACCGCTCGCTGCCGTCGTTCCAGGGCACTTCGCTGCTCTCGACCTGGATCCACCGGGTGGCGGTGAACGTGGCGTTGCAGCACATCCGTCGTCGCCGGCGCCAGCGTTCCGGTCCGGTGGTGATGACGCCCGACCCGCCCGAACCGACGACGGGGGATGTCGCGCCGGAGGAGGACGTGCTCTGGCGCGACCGGATGCGCAAGCTGTACGCGGCGCTCGAGGGACTGTCGCCGAAGAAGCGCGCCGTGTTCGTGCTGCACGAGATCGAGGGGATGAGCGCGGAGGAGATCGCGAAGCTGATGCGGGCGCCGCTGATCACGGTGCGCACGCGGCTGTTCTACGCCCGCAAGGCGCTGTACGCCGCGCTGGCCGCCGACCCGGCGTTCCGCGAGTTCCTCCCGGGAGGCGACCGATGAGCGGGCACGCCCCCGACCTCCGCCGGTTGTTCGCGATGCTGGACGGCAGGCTCGCGCCTCCCGAGCAGCTCGCGTTGCGCACCCATCTCGCGACCTGCAAGCCGTGCACGGACAAGCTGGCGGAGCTCGAGCGGACGCGGGCGGCGTTGCGCGAGTTGGGGGCTCGCATGCCGTTGCCACCCGAAGAGGAACCCAACGCGGAAGCGAAGTTGATGCAGGCGATCGAGAAGCGTGGGGCGCCGGGGCCGCGCGTCGCCTGGTGGTGGCTCCCGGCCACCGCCGCCGCCACCCTGCTCCTCGCGCTGCTCGTGCTGCCCACCCTGCGCTCCGCGCCGTCGGGCGAGGCGCCGCCGGCGGGCGCTGCGGGCGCGCCGCGCGAGGCCGTCGAGGGCCACGGCATCGCCACGGTGCTCGCCCTGCGCGGCCGGGTCGAGGAAGGCCCGTCGCCGGCGGAACTCCACCCCGGCCACGCCGGCGAGGAGCTGGCCCCGTCGGTGTTCTTGCGCACCGGACCGGACGGCGAAGTCCGCCTGGCGCTGGCCGCCGGCGGCGAGGTGACCCTCGGGGCGTCGTCCTCGATGGTGCTGCCGGAGGAGATCGACGGGATCGTGCGGCTCGAGGCAGGGACGATCGACGTCGTCGTGACGCCGCGGGCGGAGGGCCGGCCGCCGTTCGGCGTGGAGACGCCGCTCGCGCGCATCGAGGCGATCGGGACGAGGTTCCGGGTGGTGCACGAGGCGGCGTTCACGTCGGTCGAGGTGACCGAGGGCAAGGTGCGGTTCGTCTCGCTGCGCAGCGACGAGGAGCAGCTCGTGCTGGCCGGGTCGGGGGCGCGCGCCGACGGCGAGGGGCGGCTCGCGGCGGGTCCCGGCGCGGCGACGACGCAGGTCGCGGTCGCCCCGCCTCCGGAAGCGGAGGCGCCCGGGGCGCCGGAGGCGGGCGCGGGGCCGGGCGGCGACGGATCCCTCGACGACCCGATCGACGAGCAGATCGCGACCGAGGCGCCGATGCAGGTGCGCCGGGCCAACGGCACGATTGACCAGGGCAAGGTCCGCGCCCGCGTCTCGCGCCAGCGCGGGGCGCTCCAGGCCTGCTACAGCGACTACGTGATGCGGATCTCGCCGCAGGCGGTCGAGGCGCGCGTGCGTTTCGTCGTCCTGGAGAACGGCTCGGTGGGCGAAATCGAGCCGAACCTCTCCGTGGACGACGCGCCGTTGCGCCAGTGCATCGAGCGGGTCTTCCGGGCGATCGAGTTCCCGCGCCCGCGGGGCGGCCCCGCGCGCGTCTTCTACCCGATCCGCTTCTCGCTGTAGGGCGGCCGGGCGCGTCCGGCTCCCGGCGCCCCTCGGGCGGCAAAGTCGAGGGTGGCTCCGGCCGCCGTTCTCGATCTATGCTCCGGTCCGCGAAAGGAGCCGGACGATGCCGGTGCTTTCCTGGGCCGAGGCCCCCGACCGTCCCAAGCGGTACGCGATCTACAAGAAGCTGACCACGCTCGGCTCCGCCCCCGACAACGACGTGGTGCTCGAGGGCGCCGGGGTGATCCCGTACCACGCGGTCGTGCTGTTCGACGGCCGGGATTTCGTGTTGCGCGAGGTGAGCCGCGAGGGGGAGATCGAGCAGAACGGGCGCAAGCGCCGGACGTTCCGCCTGCGTCACGGCGACCACGTCGGCCTCGGCTCGGTCGTCATCGATTTCAGCGCCTACGACGAGTACGCCGGGCAGGCGCCGGCGGGCGCCGGCGCCTCCGAGGAGCAGTTGATCCAGGGTTTGACGCGCCTGCACGACTTCTCCAAGGCGCTGATGGGCAAGGCGGACATCGACGAGCTGCTGCCCGCGCTGCTGGACTCGGTCGTGGCGCTGACGCAGGCCGACAAGGGCTTCCTGTTGATGTTCGAGGACGGCAAGCCCACGATCCGCGCGTCCCGCAATCTCGGGCCCGAGGCGCAGACCCATGCCGAGCAGGACGCGGCGAAGCTGGTCTCGGATTCGATCCTGCGGCAGGTGGTCGAGCGGCGGGAGCCGGTGCTGGTGGCCGACGCGCTGCACGATGCGGCGTTCTCGACGGCGCAGAGCGTGATCGATCTCAAGCTCTGCTCCGTGATGTGCGTCCCGCTCCTCGAGGAAGGCCACCTGCTCGGCGTGCTGTACCTCGGCAACGACCGCATCGCCAACCTGTTCGACGAGAACCACCTGCGCATCCTGACGGTCTTCGCCGGCCAGGCCTCGCTCATCCTCCAGAAGGCCCGGCTGCTCGACCGCTTCCGCCAGGATCGCGACAAGTACAAGGCGCAGGTCGAGGACCAGCGTTTCGGCGACCTGATCGGCTCCAGCCCCGCGATGCTCGACGTCTTCGCCCGCGTCCGCAAGGTCGCCCCCACCGACGTCTCGGTCCTGATCACCGGCGAGACCGGCACCGGCAAGGAGCTGATCGCCCGCGAAATCCACCGCCGCTCGAACCGCGCCAAGGGGCCGTTCATCGCCATCAACTGCGGCGCGATCCCCGAGTCGCTGATGGAGTCCGAGCTCTTCGGCCACGTCCGCGGCGCCTTCACCGGCGCCGTCGCCACCGCCGTCGGCAAGTTCCAGGCCGCTAACGGCGGCACGATCTTCCTCGACGAGGTGGGCGAGCTGCCGCTGTCGCTCCAGGTCAAGCTGCTGCGCGTCCTCCAGGACCGCGTCGTCGTCAAGGTCGGCGACACCAAGCCCGAGCGGATCGATGTCCGCGTGCTGGCCGCCACCAACAAGACGCTCGAGGACGAGGTCCGCGCCCAGCGCTTCCGCGAGGACCTCTACTACCGCCTGAACGTCGTGGCGATCGCGCTGCCGCCGCTGCGCGAGCGCGGCGAGGACCTGGTGACGCTCGCCAACTACTTCGTCCGCAAGTACCGCGAGGAGTTCAACAGCCCGGTGACCGGGTTCTCGCCCGAGGCGCTGGCGGCGATCCGGCGCTTCGAGTGGCCCGGCAACGTGCGGCAGCTCGAGAACCGGATCAAGAAGGCGATGGTGCTCTGCGACGGCACCCTGCTCGGCCCCCAGGACCTCGACCTCGCCGCCGAAGACCTCGCGCCGATCCTCCCCCTGGCCCAGGCCAAGGAGGAGTTCCAGCGCAAGTACGTGCTGGAGATCCTCGAGCGCAACGGCGGGAACCGCACCAAGACCGCCAAGGACCTGGGCGTCGACCCGCGCACCATCTTCCGCTACCTCGAGAAGGAGGACAACGAGGAGCGCAGCGGCCAGGCGTGATCCCCGCCGCCGGGTCGCTCGGCGCGTGCACCGCCGTCGCCGGGGGCCTGGCGCCCGGTGCCGTCCCGGTCGTCCGCGCGTTCGTGCCCGAGTACCCGTTCACGGCCTCCAGCACGGCTGGCCAGAGAACGAGTGGCGCGTCGGCGAGGGCCGCGCCCGAGCCGATGCGCGGGGGGTCCGGGGGACGCAGAGGCCGCGCCTGGGAAGCCGCCGAGTTTCGGCAGATGTGCGGCCGGGCGGTCCCCCCCGGGTGAACGAGTACGCTGCCTGGTACCCGTTCACGGCCTCCAGCACGGTTGGCCAGAGAACGAGTGGCGCGTCGGCGAGGGCCGCGCCCGAGCCGATGCGCGGGGGGTCCGGGGGGGACGCAGAGGCCGCGCCTGGGAAGCCGCCGAGTTTCGGCAGATGTGCGGCCGGGCGGTCCCCCCCGGGTGAACGAGTACGCTGCCTGGTACCCGTTCACGGCCTCCAGCACGGTT
>JAAZOP010000222.1 GCA_012797735.1 Myxococcales bacterium | reverse complement strand
CGGATCGGCGGGCGGCGGAGCCCCGCGGCCGGCCGGAGGCCGCGCCTGCGGCCCCGTGCCGCCCGGTTCGCGCGCCTGCGGCAGGCGTTCGAGCCGCGCCAGGATGTCGGCGATGGGCAGCACGGTGTCGGCGGTGGCCATCCGCGCCAGCGCGACATCGACGTGCACGCGGGGCAGCGGCGAGTGCGCCAGCTCGTCGAGGAGCCGGGAGGCGAGGGCGAAGAGGCGGTGGAGATGCGGCACCGTGGTCCGCTCGACGAGGGCGCGCGCCGCCCGCTCCTCGGCATCGGCCAGCCCGGTCAGTCCCGCGGCGTCGGCGCAGGAGGCGAGGACCAGGAGGTCGCGCAGGTAGTGGAGGAAGGAGCGCGCGAATTGCTGGAGGTCGTGGCCCGCATCGTCCGCCTCGCGCACCGCCTCGAGCGCCGCGCGGGGATCGTGGTCGATGACGGCCGCGGCGACGCGATGCAGCAGCGCCTGGGGGGTGACGCCGAGGAGCCAGGTGACGTCGGCGGCCTTGGCGCCGTCGGGGAAGGCGGCGAGGACCTGGTCGAGGAGCGACAGGGCGTCGCGCATCGAGCCGCCCGCCTCCTCGGCCAGCACGCGCACCGCCGCCGGCTCCAGCGGGATCGATTCCTCGGCCAGGATCTGCTCGATCCGCCCCGCGATCTGCCGCGTGGCGATGCGGCGGAAGTCGTAGCGCTGGCAACGGGAGAGGATCGTCACCGGGATCTTGTGCGGCTCGGTGGTGGCGAAGACGAACTTGACGTGGGGCGGGGGCTCCTCGAGCGTCTTGAGCAGGGCGTTGAAGGCGCTCCCGGACAGCATGTGCACTTCATCGATGATGTAGATCTTGAAGCGCAGCGCGCTCGGCTGGTAGACGACGTTCTCCCGCAGCCGGCGGATGTCCTCGACGGAGTTGTTCGAGGCGCCGTCGATCTCCTGGACGTCGGTGGCCGAGCCGTTGGTGATCGAGACGCAGGCGTCGCAGCGGCCGCAGGGCGTCGGCGTCGGCCCCTCGCGGCAGGTCAGCGCCTTGGCCAGGATGCGCGCGGCGCTCGTCTTGCCGACGCCGCGCACGCCGGCGAACAGGAAGCCGTGGGCCACCCGGCCCTGCCGGATCGCGTTGGACAGCGTGCGGGCGACGTGGCCCTGCCCGAGCAGGTCGTCGAAGGTCTGCGGCCGCCACTTGCGGGCCAGCACCAGGTAGTTGTGCGCCATCGACCTACAGCTCGATCACGAGCCCCTCGCGGGCCGCGATCGTCTCGGGGAACAACGCCCGGGCCGCGCGCTCCTTCTCTTCCACCGCCTCGTCGCTCTGGCTCGGGTCGTGGTGGAACAGCACCAGCCGCCCGACGCCCAGCTCCTTCGCCAGGCGCGCTCCCTCGATGTTCGTCGAATGGCCCCAGCCGGTCTTGGGCAGTCCGTCGCTCTTCCCGGCGTACTCGTCGGGCGTGTACGTCGCGTCGTAGATCAACACGTCGGTGCCGCGGGCGAGCTTGGCCAGCTTGGGGTCCGTGATCGCGTAGTGCTCGGTGTCCGTGGCGTAGACCACCGACCGGCCCGCGTGCTCGATGCGGTAGGCCAGCACCCCCGACGGATGGTTGAGCCGGGCGTTGGTCACGACACCGCCGCCCGGCAGGTCGATCCGCTCCCCCTCCCGCAGGTCGTGGAACGCGATGCTCGCCCCCATCTCGCTCAACCGCACCGGGAAGCTCGGGTAGTTCATCTGCCCCGAGAGCGTCTCCTCGATCGTGCCGCTGACGTTGATCATCCCGTAGAGCTTGAAGCTGTTGCCGGGGATGAACGCGGGGACGAAGAACGGGAAGCCCTGGATGTGGTCCCAGTGCACGTGGCTGTAGAAGAGGTGGGCACGGACCGGCATCTCCTGCAGCAGCGCCAGTCCAAGCAGCCGGAGGCCGGTGCCGGCGTCGAGGATCACCAGGTCGCTGCCGCAGCGGACCTCCACGCACGCCGTGTTGCCGCCGACCTTGACCGTCGCGGGCCCCGGGGTCGGAATCGAGCCGCGGACTCCCCAGAAGCGGACTTTCAGCATCGTGCTTCCACTCCTCCGGCCGTGGCGGGCGGATCCCACACGTCGAAAGCGTGGTGTAGCCAAATCGCCGCCGGGCGTCAACCGTGCAGAAGCCCGCCCATCCACCCGGCCGGCTCCGCGAACCCGGCGCCGGGCCGCCGTCCTCCGGGTATCCGGGTTGCCGACGCGCCCCGCGGTGTGGTACGAAACGCCGCGATGTTCGAGACCCTGACTCGCGGGTTCCGCGCCGCCAAGAGCCGCCTGACCGGCAAGGCCGAGCTGACCGAGGCGATCATCGACGAGGCGCTCCGCGACATCCGCCTGTCGCTGCTGGAGGCCGACGTCGACTACAACGTCACCAAGCAGTTCCTCGACCGCGTCAAGGAAAAGGCGCTCGGCGAGATCGTCCAGCTCAAGGCCGAGGCGAAGGGCAAGGCGGTCCGCGTGACGCCGGTCGACCACTTCATCGCGATCTGCCAGCGCGAGCTGACCGAGATGATGGGGCCGGTGCAGACGCGGATCGATCGCGCCAAGAAGGGCCAGCCGACCGGGATCATGATGGTCGGCCTGCAGGGCTCCGGGAAGACCACCACCGTCGGCAAGCTGGCGCGCTTCCTGATGAAGAAGGGCCACCACCCGTTGCTCGTGGCGGCCGACGTCTACCGCCCCGCGGCCATCGAGCAACTCCAGGTGCTGGGGCAGCGGCTGCACCTGCCGGTGTACGCCGAGCCCGACGTCAAGGATCCCCCCGGGATTTGCCTGCGGGCGCTGCAGGAGGCCCGCGCCCAGCACCGCGACATGGTGATCTTCGACACCGCCGGCCGGCTGGCGATCGACGAGCCGCTGATGCTGGAGCTGGAGGAGATCAAGCGGCAGGTCAAGCCGAAGAACATCTTCCTGGTCTGCGACGCGATGATCGGCCAGGACGCCGTCAACACCGCCCGCGAGTTCCACCGCCGTCTCGACCTCACCGGCGTCATCCTCACCAAGCTCGACGGCGACGCCCGCGGCGGCGCCGCGATCTCGGTCAAGGCCGCCACCGGCGCCCCGATCAAGTTCCTCGGCATGGGCGAGGCGCTCGACCGCCTCGAGGAGTTCCGTCCCGAAGGGCTCGCCTCGCGCATCCTCGGCTTCGGCGACGTCGTCGGCCTGATGAAGGACTTCGAGGAGGTCGTCGACGCGAAGAAGGCCGAAGAGGACGCGATGAAGCTGCTGCGCGGCCGCTTCACGCTGTCCGACTTCGTCGAGCAGATCCGGCTGCTCCGGAAGATGGGCTCGCTGGAGGAAATGTTCGACAAGATGCCGTTCTTCCCCGACGGCCTGCCGCAGGGGTTCAAGGCGCCCGACGAGCGGGATCTGGGGAAGGTCGAGGCGGTGATCTCCTCGATGACGGCGCGGGAGCGGCTGGAGCCGGAGCTGTTCCAGCAGCAACCCACCCGCATCGCCCGCGTCGCCCGGGGTTCGGGGCGCACCGAGGCCGAGGTCAAGGACCTGCTGAACAAGTTCCTCGGGATGCGGAAGATGATCGGCGAGATCGGTGCGCAGGCCGGGCTGCTGGCCAGGATCCCCGGCATGCGGCAGCTCGCCATGGCCCGCAAGCTGCGCGACGCCGTCCGGATCCAGGGCGGCGGCGGCATGCAGCAACTCCAGGAATCGATCCTCGAAGCCGCCGTCGCGGCCCAGGGGGGCGGGAAGACCGGCGGCACCCGCAGCCTCGGCGCCCGCGTCAACCCCCGCGATCGCCGGCAAAAACGCAAGCAGGAGCGGAAAGCCCGCAAGAAGGGCCGCCGCAAGTGATGGGGAGTGCAACGATGACGGCACGCAAGTACTTCGTCCTGGCCCTGTTCGCCAGCCTCGGCGCCGGCTCGTGCATCTGCGTGGAACGACCGCGCCGCATGACCGACGACGAGCGCGCGAAACTGCAGGCGCAGATCCTCACCGAGGCGCCCGCCAACCTGCAGCACCGCGTCGGCGCCGACCTCGACGGCCGCCTCGAACTCGTCGGATACGACCTCGAGGTGGACCGCGACGCCCAGGGCCGCATCGTCCCCGGCCGCACCCTCACCGTCACCTGGTACTGGAAGTGCAAGGAACCCCTCGAGGAGGGATGGCGGCTGTTCACCCACGTCGCCGACGACACCGGCACCAACCGGGTCCCCGGCGACGACGTCGGCCTCGTCCGCCAACACTACCCGCCCAGCCTGTGGCGGGCCGGCGAGGTCATCGCCGACCAGCAGCAGCTCACCATCCCCGCCGACTTCAACTCCAAGAACCTCACCCTCTACGTCGGCGCCTGGTTCGGACCGCATCGCCTGCCGATCCGCAACGACGCCCCGAACGACGGCGCGGGCCGCGTCCGCATCGGCCCGTTCCCCGTGCGCTACGAACTCCCGTCCGCCACCGTGCCCCAGACCTCCTCCGTCCTGACCATCGATGGCCGCCTCGACGAGCCGGCCTGGCAGGTCGCCGCGACGCTCTCCCCTTTCGTCGAAGCCCCGGACGGTCCGTCGGCGGGTGACCGCGTCCGGGCGCGCGTCCTCTGGTCCCGCCAGTACCTGTACGTCGCCTTCGAAGTCCAGGATCCCCTGCTCGTCTCCCAGTTCACCCAGCGCGACGACCCGATCTACACCCAGGACGCCGTCGAGGTGTTCCTCGACGAGGACGGCGACGGGAAGAACTACTACGAGTTCGAGGTCTCGCCGAGCGGCGTGCTGTTCGACGTGGCGCTGTCCGAACCCCGCAAGGGCGAGGCCTCCGCCTTCACCGCCGCCGAGTTCCGCGCGGCGGTCGTCCCCGACGGCACCGTCAACGACGACGTTCCGGACCGCGGCTACACCGTCGAAATCCAGATCCCCTTCCTTGCCCTCGCCAAGTTCAAGCAGCGCCCGCCGCGCCCCGGCTCGACCTGGCGCGCCAACTTCTACGTGCTGGACATCCACGGACTCCCGCAGCCCGGCGCGCCGGCCCCCGCCCAGGCCGGGTTCGCCTGGTCCGCGCCGCAGAAGCCGGACTTCCACGAGTACCGCCGGTTCG
>JAAZOP010000221.1 GCA_012797735.1 Myxococcales bacterium | reverse complement strand
CTCGCGGCCGTTGATGCAGATCTGGACGCTGAAGGGGAACCAAGTCTGGATGCGGGCGTTCATGAAGCCGAACACCGGGTCGAACAGGTCGTAGTAGAGGTGGAGGCACCTGCCCAACTCGGAGCGGAGCTGGGTCGTGCCGGTCTTCGGATTCGGCCCGATGCCGTAGGTCACGCAGGGCTCGACGCACTGGAGCAGGGCGACGAGGTCTTCGGTGATGCCGTCCTTGCGGGCGATGGCACGGGCGACCGCGTCCTTGTCGGTCTTGCTCGATTCCAGGTAGCGCACGGGACGGCCGAACTTCTCCACCGCCGCTTGGGACGTCCTGACCAGGTGCTCGGTCGTGTCACGCACGAAGTGACGGAAGTCGCGGAACAGGACGCGCCGCACGTTGAGGAACAGCGTCATGCCGGCGACGTAGCTGATCCGGCGCAGGAAGGCGCGGAAGACCAGGCGGTCGAAGCCGCTCAGGGTGCCGATGATCTTCTTGCCGAATCGTGCGATAAACCTCTCCACGGCATCCTCCGTGCAAGGAAGCGGAACCTCATCACCCGTCTTCCTATCGCGGCAGCGATGCCGTTTCCACGATCCGTGGCAGCGGGTGTCCGGCATGAAGTACGAGGCGTTGACGGAGAAGATCATCGGCTGCGTGGTGCAGGTGCACCGGACGCTGGGCCCGGGCTTCCTGGAGAGCATCTACCGCAAGGCCCTGCTCCTGGAGTTGCGCGCCGCTAGCTTGCAGGTGGAGACGGAACGCGAGGTGATCATCCGGTACCGCGGCGAGGAGATCGGTCGTCACCGCATGGACCTCGTGGTCGAGGAGGCCGTGGTGGTCGAGTTGAAGGCCGTGCCTCAACTCGCGGCCGCGCACTACGACCAGCTTCGGTCGTACCTCCGCGCCAGCGGCATGGCGGTCGGCTTGCTGGTCAACTTCGGACGCGAGCGCTCCGACTTCCGGCGCATCGACTGGCCGCCGGCCAAGCCGACCCGAAAGCCGCGAGGATGATGCTCCCCGAAACCTGGTCGTCTCCCCACCTCTCCAGTCGACATCTCCATCTCTCCTCGGCCGGTCCGGGGGGTGCGGGGCGCAGCCCCGCTGGGTTGCGGGCATCGCCCGCTCTGAGCGCGCCTCCGGTTTCCTTGGGCGGACGGAGCCGCGTCAGTCCGCCACGCGCCGCACGCGGATCACGTCGACGGCCAGCGTCCCCACGTCGTGGTAGAAGACGCGGAACTCGTAGGGGTCCGGCGCCGTGCGGCGGAAGCGCAGCGTGAAGCTCTGCCACGCCCCGGGACGCTCGAAGTCCGCCAGGCTCAGGTCGCGACCGGCGAGCACCTCGTCGCCGCGGAACACGTCGATCGTGCCGATCCGCTCCGTCGCCGCCCGCCCCGGCTCCCCGCGCGCCGCCAGCCGGTACTCGACCTCGTACTCCCCCTCCGGCAGCTTGGCGAACGGACCGTCGAACAGCCACCCCGCCCCGCGGTGGTCGTCCGGCGTGACCTCCAGCGCCCAGCCGCCCGAGGCGTCGGCGCGCCGGACGGCGAGGTTCGCGTACAGCGACGACTCCCACTCCTCCGGCTCCAGCACGGGGCTGCGCAGCATCTCGAGCGCCCGGGCCCGCGCCGCGTCGTCGGGCGGTCCCCGGCGCAGCACCAGGACCCCCTGCTCGGCCGTGACCACCCGCCAGCGCGGGTCCAGCACCAGACGCTCCGCCGTGCGCCACAGATCCGGCCCCTCCAGCGGCCACGGCGGACGGTACAGATCGAGCGCCACCCACTCGGCCTGCTCCATCCCGTACGGCACCATCCGCGGCCGGGGCCGGTTCATCAGGTGCACGCCCAGGTAGCCGGTCGCGGACAGCGGGACGTCCGGCGGGATCGAGGCCACCACGCGGTCGAGGAACGCCGTGCGCGGCGTCCGCAGGTACGCCGGCCGCTCGTGGACCGGAGAGACCACCGACTCCGGATGGATCCAGAGCAGCGCCGCCGTCGCCGCGCCGACCCACGCCAGCACCGCGCGGTCGAAGCGGGGCACCAGGCCCGCCGCCGCGTCCCGCCGCGCGCAGCGTTCGCGCAGCCGCGCCAGCCCCACCACGCCCGCGGCGTAGGCGAAGCAGAGCGGGATCGCGCCGTAGTAGAACGCGAGCGAGTTCATGTAGTCGTGGGAGGCGATCAGCATCACCAGGCACGCCGACAGCAGCACCAGCGCGGAAAGCCCGCCGAGGAACGCGGCGAACCCCAGCGGCACCGTCAACGTCAGCAGGCTGGCCAGCCGGTCCCCGCTGCACACGTACCCCACCAGGTAGAACGGGTTCGACAGCGCGTTGGCCAGGATCCCCGGGATCGTCTTCCCCAGATGCCCGTACCGCTCGAGGAACTTGTAGCCGGCGGTGCCCGTGTTCCACGTCGTGCGGAAGAACCACCCGCGATCCTGCGTCGCGGCGAAGGCCGGCAGCACCCAGTGCAGCAGCACGACGCCGGCCGCGAGCGAGGCGAGGACGGTCCCGAGCCCCAGGAGGCGGCGCCGGTGCGCCAGCGCGGCGTAGATCCCGAGCAGCGTCGTGTAGATGAATGCGTCCTCCTTCGTGCACCACAGCAGCGCCACGCACGCCAGGAACCAGGCGGTGCGGCCGCGTCGCAGCGCCAGCAGCGCCCCGAAGACCATCGGCGGCATCAGCAGGTCCATGTGGAAGTCGTGCCACTGGGCCTGGAACGTGTCGGGCGCCAGCAGGTACGAGGCGGCGACGGCCAGCGCCAGCCAGCCGTCGCCGAGGACCTCCTCGGCCCAACGGAACAGCAGGTAGCCCGCGCCCGCGACGGCCAGCGACTGGACCACGAGCAGCATCGCCGGGTCCGGCCACAGCCAGTGCAACGGCAGCAGCAGCACCAGGATCGGCGAGAAATGCTCCGCCAGGAACGTCACGCCCAGCTCCGGGGCGTAGAGGAACCGGTCGCCCCGCAGCGTCGAATCGAGCGCCCCGGAGAACAGGCCGAGGTCGATGATCGACGACCAGTAGCTGGCGTGGCGCAGCAGCGCCAGCGCGACGAACCACCCGGCGGCGCCGGCCGCCATCCCGATGGCGAGCCGGTGCGGCCAGCGCGAGCGGCCTTCCGCGGGCGACGGCGGGGGCTGCACGCGGAAGGCGATCGCGGCGGCCGTCGCGGCCACGATCCCCGCCACCAGCATCAGCCGGGCCGGCACGTTGTCGTGGAACAGCGCGAAGGCGGTCAGCCCGAGCGGCAGGAGGTGGAGCGCCCCGTCCCGCGCCGCGCGCGGCCACGACTCGCCCTGGCGCCGGAACACCCAGGCGAGCAGCGCGGCCGCCGCCGACATCTCGACCAGGAAGCCCAGCGAACCGCGGAGGATCGGCGGGCCGTAGAACCCCCACAGCGGCCCCGCCTGCGCCAGCTCCTCGATCCGGTCCCACGAGAAGTACAGCCACTCGTGGGCCACGGCCAGCAGGTGGGCCGCCGGGACGAGGAGCAGCACGGCGACCGCCGCCTGGGCGAGCGCGCGCCGCCGGCTCCCCGGTCCCGCCTCCGCCGGCGCCTGTCCCGTGCCTACGTTCACTCCGCGCCTCCCCGCAGCGCCGGACTATACGACGGCCGTCGAACCGGGCCAACGGGGCAGGCGCCGCGGGACGACGGCGGGGGAGGGCGCCTCATCCCGGCGCTTCCCTCCCGGCGCGGGGCCCGTCGCCCGCGCCCGCCGTCCCGCTCCCGTCGTTCAGATGCAGCCAGAAGGTCGAGCCGGCGCCGGGCGTGCTCTCGCACTCGACCCGGCCGCCGTGGTCCTCGGCGATCGCCCGCACGATCGACAGCCCCAGCCCGGTGCCGCTCGGCTTGGTGGAGAAGAACGGCTGGAAGATCCGCTCGCGGTCCTCCGCCGGGATGCCGCAGCCGGCGTCGCGCACGCCGATCCTCGCCTCGCCGGGCCGGTCGCCCCGACCCACGAAGACCGTCAGCGGACCGCCGTCGGGCATCGCCTGGCAGGCGTTGAGCAGCAGGTTGACCAGGGCGTGGCGCACGCGGTCGAGATCGATGGTCGCCTTCGGCGGCGGGTCGTCGTACTCGCGCCGCACCTCGTAGCGATCGGGGTCGGGCAGGGCCGAGACCACCGCCAGGATCGCCTGGTCGGCGACCATCGCCAGCGAGGCGCGGGTGCGGGACCGGCGGTTCGGGCGGGCGAACGCCAGCAGGTCGTTCACCAGCCGTTCGAGATGCTCGACCTCGTCCCGCAGCGCGCCCAGCAGCGTGCGCTGGTCGGCGGTGGCGCCGGTGCGGTCGAGTTCCCGGCGCAGGCCGGCGGAGACGTTGGACAGCACGCACAGCGGGTTCCGGATCTCGTGCGCCAGGCTCGCCGCCATCCGGCCCAGGTCGGCCAGCCGCTCCGTCTCGTGCAGCTCGCGCTGGGCGACCTCCAGCGAGTCGTAGCTGCGGCGCAGGTCGGCGTGCATCGCCTCCAGATCGCGGTGCGCCGCCTCGAGCTGCGCGGTCCGCTCGCGCAACTCGACAGCCAGCCGCGCCGACCGTTCGAAGAGCGTGTAGACGAACGAGCCCACCAGCAGCATGTAGACGTGCTCGCCGAGGTAGAGGAAGTCGTAGGCGCCGTTGATCACGAGCGCGTCGCTGGTCGTGGCGGCGAGGAACAGGATCAGCCCGCCGGCCACCGGCCCGGCCCCGACCCGGTTCCGGACCGCCTCCCGCGCGACGATCGCCGTGCTCGCCAGGATCGCGCCGACGTCGAAGATCGCGAACACCGCGACCAGCGGCGTCGGCGCGAAGTCGTGGTACGCACCCTCCAGGTCGCCGAACGCCACGCGCAGCACCACCGGCCGCTCGGGATCGAACGCCAGTCCCGCGGCGATCAGCGCGGCGAGCGCCAGGCCGACGCCGCCGACGGTCCAGCGGGCGATCTCGACGCGGCGCCCCCGCCATCCGGCGAAATCGAGCGCGAACGAGAACAGCATCGGGACGACGGCGCCGGTGGCGAGCGAGGTTTGCAGGCGCGTGCAGAGGTTGCCGAGCCCGGGCGTCTCCACCACGTGGTAGACGGCGGAAGCCGCCGCGTAGACCGCCAGCATCAGGCTCGCGCCGGCCAGCACCAGGTACACGCGCTGCCGGCCCTCGACGAACCAGCGCCGGATCAGGTAGCCGCCGAAGGCCAGGTAGACGGCGACCCAGCCGGCGAGCAGCCCCGCGATGACGTGCATCGTCGTCAGTCCGTCTGTTGCGCGAGACCCGCCGCGAGCAGCAGGTGCAGCGCGCGCAGCAGCGCCGAGCGGCCGGCCTGCGGCATCCGCGCCAGCAGCCGTCGCAGGGCGTCGACCGCCCGCTGCGGCCGGTCGAGCGCCGCGAGCACCTGGCGCTCGATCTCCGTCAGCGGCCACCACTCCGCCGGCGGATCCGCCGCCGGCGCCGGAGCCAGCGTCCGTTCCTCCAACCCCGTCCACCACGCCTCGATCTGCGCGTCGGATCGCGAACGATGGATTCCCGCGTGCAGCAGCTCGGGCGCCGACGAGGAGAGCGGGAACACCCGCTTGTCGCAGACCACGCCCCGGAAGAACGACCACGAGCCGGCCGGCCAGCCGTACAGCTCCAGCACCTTCTCCCGCACCTGGTCGGTGATGTGGCTGAACAGCGTCAGCGGGTCGATCAGTTCGAGCGCGACGAGGGTGTCGCCCAGGTGGCCTTCGTAGCGGGGAAGCATCGCCAGGGCCATCTCGAGCTCGCCCCGGTGGAGCACCCCCTTGCGCACGAGGTACTCGCCGAGCAGCTCGGAGCCCAGGTTGGAGGAGGCGTAGGTCGGATGGCCGTCGACCAGGTAGACCTCCTTGCGCACCGAGCCGGCGTCGGCGACGAGCAGGCCGGTTTCGCGGTGGCGCGCCAGCAGCAGGAACACCCCCGCCACGGAATCGTCCTGGAACAGCCCGTGCCGGTCGGGCACGCCGGGACCATCGATCCGGGTCGTGGTCGGGGTGAGCAGCGGCAGGTGGCGCAGCAGGTCGGGCAGCGCGTTGACCGGCCGGAACGCCGCGCCGTCCACGGAGACCTCGTCGGTGGCCGCGATCTGCCCGCCGAGAAGCTGCTCCACGATCTCGGCGTAGGACAGGTCGGCCGACTCGCGGCCGTCCGCCCACCGCACCCGGTAGCGCGCCACCGGGGGCTCCGTCGGCTTGCCGCCCGCGACCTGGATCGCCCGCGGACCCACCGGCTCGTGCGCCCAGGGCGTCAGCGTGTCGCGCAGCACGTCCTCGTCCCCGATGTCTCCCGGCCGCAGCAGACGCTCGACCGTCGCCGCCAGTGGGGCCGGGCCGAGCCGGAGGCCGGTGGCCGCGGCGAAGGCCAGCAGCCGGTCCCGCATCGCCGCCGCGCTCGCCGGCCGGTCCCGCGGGTCCCGCGCCAGCGCCTGCATCAGGATCTCCCGCAGCTCCGCCGGCGTCCGCTCGTCCAGGTCCTCCGCCAGATGGAGCCGCACGTCGCGGATGTTGAGCAGCAGCGCGATGTCCGTCTGCCCGCGGAACGGCGTGCGTCCGATGATCAGCTCCGCCAGCAGCACGCCCACGGCGAACAGGTCCGAGCGGGCGTCGAGGGGCTGGTTGCGGATCTGCTCGGGCGAAAGATAGCGGATCTTCCCCCGCAGCCGCTGCCGCCGCTGCTGCTCGACCTCCGCGCTCGAGATCAGCGCGATGCCGAAGTCCCCGACCTTCACCTCCCCCTGCCGCGAGATCAGGATGTTCGACGGCGACACGTCCCGATGCACGATCCCCAGCGGCCGCCCCTGCTCGTCCCGCAACTCGTGCAGGTACGCCAGCCCGGACAGCGCCTGGGTGACGATCCACAACACCTGGTCCAAGGGCAGCGTCTCGATCTGCCGCGCCAGCCGGCGCGTGACCTTCCAGCCGTCCAACCCCTCCACGTACTCGATGACCATGAAACAGCGGTCCTCGACCATCCCGCCGTCCACGACCCGGACCACGTTCGGATGCTCCAGCCGCTCCGCCAACGCCCGTTCCTGGTCGAACAGTTGGATGAAGTTCGGCGCCCGGGCCAACTCCGGCAGCAGCCGCTTGAGCGCGTAGCGTTCGTGGTACCGGCGGGGGTCGAGCGGCCGGGCGAGGAAGACCTCGGACATGCCGCCCTGGCCGATGCGCCGCAACAGCGTGTAATTCCCGAACGGTGTCGGCTCGAAGCGGTTGTCTCGGGCGCTCATCGGTCCCGGTCCCGTTCCCCTGCGCCGCCGGCCGCCGGCAGGGCGGTCCTGCGACCACAGGTTGACATCGGAAGCTACCGATAGCATAAGGGCCGCGCGAATGTCACATGGTTCGCTCGATCCGGCTCCGCGGCCGGGATTCGGTACGCGCGCGCGGCCGGTCGGAACCAGAGGGAGGGCACGATGAACGCGAAACCGTCGACTCCGGCCAAGCCCGGCATCGCCACGCTCAAGACGCGCATCCCGATGGTCGGCCGCCTCAAGGAAATGGAAACCCTCGAGGACGCCCTGCGGAAGGCCGTCGAGCAGGAATCGCCGATGATGGTCACGATCCTCGGCAATCGCGGCATCGGCAAGTCCCGCCTGCTCGTGGAGTTCCTGCAGAAGACGCGGCAGGCCCGGCCCGGAACCCAGATCTACCGGGCCGTGTGCCAGGAATCGACCGGGACCTACGGCGTGTTCGCCCGGCTGCTGCGCGCCCGCTTCGGTCTCCTCGAAGGGATGGACGCCGCGGAGGCGCGCGCGAAGTTCCGCGAGCAGATGACCAGCCTGCTCGGGGACCAGCGCGTCACCGAGTTCGTCCACTTCCTCGGCTCGTTCGTCGGCCTGCGCTACCCCGACAACCCGTTCATCCGCACGATGGAGGCCAATCCCGAGCAGGTGGCGGAGATTCGCAAGACCGTGCTGCGGCGGTTCTTCGAAATCGATGCCAAGGGCAAGCCCACGATCTACACCTTCGAGGACGTCGAGGAAGCCGGCCAGGAGGAAACCCTCGACATCATCGACCACCTCGCCCGCAAGTCCTCCGGCTCGCCCCTGCTGTTCGTCTGCACGGCG
>JAAZOP010000220.1 GCA_012797735.1 Myxococcales bacterium | reverse complement strand
GCCCCACAGGCGGCGGGCCCGGGGTGCCGGCGTCCGGCGCCGGAGGAGGGAGCGGGACGAGCGTCGCGTCCGGAGGCTCCCGCGGCGAGGGAGCGGAGACAACCTCGGGGAGGAACGGCGGCGCCGCATCGACCGCGACTTGCGTCCCGGGGGTGACCGACCCGGTGGTGTCGGGCGTCGAGAGGCCGACCGGGGGGGAACCGGCCAGACCGCCGCTCGCGGGAGGCTCGGGAACGGCCGCCGGCTCCTTCTTGCAGGCCCCAGCGGCGACGCAGGCCAGCGCCAAGACCGGGAACGGACCCCGCAAGCCCCGCCGCACCGATGACCGGACTCGGGGTCCATCGAGGGTGGAAGGCATCTCCGCCTTGCTACCAAGTCGGCGGCCGGGATGCAACGGGCGCGGCGCGGCGGGGAACCCCGGTTCGCGACGGGACGGCCCGCGCGCGCGACGGCCGGCGATGCGGACTTCGGCGACACCCTGCACGCGCTCCGGGTTCGACAGACGTTCCCGGTTCGAGTATCTAGGCTGGGCGGATGCACGCGGGTGCGACGTGAGGCGGAGCGGCCTCGCGGCAATCCGTCGATGCAGGGAGGTGCGGCATGGCTCGTGGAACGCAGGTCGGTCGGCGGACTCGGGCGAGCGGCGGCGCGGCGATGTGGGCGGCGCTGGCGGTCGCGGGAGCGATGGTCGTGATTCCGGCGGCGCCGGCGCGGGCGCAAGGCGGTCCCGTGGAGGGGTTCTTCCTCGAGGTTCCTGTGGGGCTCGGGGCGCCGATCGCCGAGGGCGGCTACGAAAGGTTGTACGACCCGTCGCTGTGGCTGGGACTGAACCTCGGGTACCTGTTCGCGCTGGGCGGCCAGGTGACGATCGGCCCGGCGCTCGACGTGCAGTACTCGATCGGCAACGTGGAGAACGACTGGCACCACGGCGATGGCTACGAGGATGACCTGTACCTCGGGCGGCTGCGGCTGATCGGCGGGGCGCGCCTCACCGTCGGCTTCGGTTCGGCGTTCCTGCTGATGCGCCTGGGGTTGGGGCTGGACTACGTCCATGCGAGTTGGGACGAGTCGGTCTATCGGGACGACGAGGACGATTCCGACGTGGCGCTCGGGATCGTGACCGGGCTAGGGATGGGCTACATGGTGGCGGACTGGATCGGCATCGAGTTCCTGCTCGACTTCCCGGTCGGCTTCCACGACGAGGACCGGGACGACGACCCGATCGACTGGGATGACGAGATGATCGACCTCCTGGCGTCGCTCGCCGTGACCTTCGTGCTGTGAGGTGCGGCATGCGACGACGCAGCGGGACAGGGTGGCTGGCGGCGGCGCTGGTGCTGGCCGCGCCGGCCGTCCGGGCGCAGGAGTTGACGGCGACGACCGGGGTGGGCGCGGGCGCGTCCGCCGGGTCCGCTTCGGCGCGGGTGGCCGGCGCCACCGACGGTCTGTTCCTCGAACCGACGCTCGGCTTCGCCATGCCGGTCGGGGACGAGGGCTACGACGCGCTGGTCGATACCTCGTTCGTCCCGGCGTTCTCGGTGGGTTGGCTGTTCGGCGTGGGGGGCGCGTCGATCGGGCCGGAGGCGTGGATCACCTACACGCCGCTGAACGTGGAGGACGATGTCGCCGGAGTCGGCTGGGACGTCTACGGCGGGCGTTTCCGCGTGGCGGGCGGCGCGCGCTTCCACGTCGACCTCGGCGCGCTCTACCTGTTCACGCACCTGGGCGTCGGCTTCGACCTGCTGCACGCCTCCTGGGAGTACGACCTCGGCCCGATGCACTACGACGACGACGAGTCGGACGGCGGGCTGGTCTTCCTGCCGGGGTTCGGTTTCGGCGGGCGGGTGGCCGACTGGATCGGCATCACGATGCGGCTCGATTTCCCGACGGCGATGCACTGGGACGACGACGACGGCGGCGTCGACTATGACTGCCAGACGACCGACATCGAGGTCGATCTCGGGGTGACGTTCTTCCTGTAGCGCGGCGGTCCGCGATGCGGCGGCGGGGCGGGGAGGCCGGCGCTTCCCCGGGGGGCGGCGGAGCGAGGGTGCATGTCCGAAGCGAATCGGCGGGCCGCCCTGCTCGTGGCGACGCTGGCCTCCTTCATCTTCCCGTTCATGGGCGGCGCGGCGAACGTCGCCGTTCCTTCGATGGGCGCCGAGTTCCGGGCGAGCGCCGGGGCGCTCCACTGGATCGTCACCGCCTTCATCGTGGTCTCCGCGATGGGGGCGCTGCCGTTCGGCCGGCTGGCGGACATCGTGGGCCGGCGGCGGACGTTCCTCGTGGGGACGGCGGTGCTCGGGACGGGGACGCTCCTGTGCGTTCCAGCGGTCTCGCTGCCGATGCTGATCGCGGCGCGCGCCATGCAGGGTCTCGGCGCGGCGATCCTCGCGGGCACGGCGCCGGCGATCCTGGTTTCCGTCTTCCCGCCGCAGGAGCGCGGGCGGGCGCTGGGGATCCAGACCGCCGCGGTCTACACCGGGTTGGCCGCCGGGCCGGTGCTGGGCGGGCTGCTCACCCACTGGTTCGGCTGGCGCTCGGTGTTCCTGTTCTCGCTGGTGGCGACCGAGCTGACGTGGTGGACGGCCCGCACCCGGCTCGTCGGGGAATGGGCCGAGGCGCGAGGCGAGCGTTTCGACGGGGTCGGGGCGGCGCTGTGCGCGGCGGCGGTCGGTCTGCTCGCCTCCGGCGTCGCGCTCCTGCGGGCCTGGTCCGGCGCGCCGTGGCTTGCCGCCGGCGGCGGCGCGGCGCTCGCGCTGTTCCTGGCGCACGAGTCGCGGACCCGGCAGCCGATCTTCGACGTGGGGCTGCTGTGGCGGAACCGGATGTTCGCGCTGTCGAATCTCGCGGCACTGATCAGCTATGCGGCCACGTTCGCCGCGACCTACCTGCTGTCGCTCTACTTGCAGGTCGCGCGCGGGCTGAGCGCGCAGGAGGCCGGCGGCCTGCTGCTCGCCGCGCCGGTGGTGCAGGCGGCCCTCTCGCCGGTCGCCGGCCGGCTCTCCGACCGCGTGGCGCCGCGCTTCGTGGCGTCCGCGGGCATGGCGGCCTGCGCCGTCGCCCTCGGCGGACTCGCCCTCGTCGGCCGGACGACCCCGCTCCCCCTGGTCGTCGGCGTGATGACGATCCTCGGTGCCGGCTTCGCCTTCTTCAGCTCGCCCAACACGAACGCGGTGATGTCGTCGGTCGAGCGGCGGATGTACGGGGTGGCGGCCGCGGCGCTCGGCACCGTCCGCCAGATCGGGATGACGCTGTCGATGGCGCTCGTCACCGTCGTGCTGACCCTGCACCTCGGAACGGCCCCCGTCAGCCCCGCGCTGGCGGACCCGCTGGTGGCCGGGATGCACGTCGCCTTCGCGATCTTCGCGCTGCTGTGCCTCGCCGGCGTCCCCGCTTCCCTCGCCCGCGGTCGCCCCGATCGGTGATATGCTCCCGTTCCGTTCAGGGAAGCGGTCTGCAGCGAGACCGAGGGCAAGGAGGTCGCCGATGCGTTCCATCACGGGTTGGATCGTCGCCGTCGGGCTGTGCGTCGCCGGAGCGAACTGCCGCAAGGAGCGGGAGGAGACGCCGGCACCGGCGCCCGTCGCGGAAGCGGGCCCCCCGTCGGTCCCGGCGCCGCCGGTCGAGGCGCCGGCGATCGATGCGGGCGCGCCGGTTGCGCCCGAGGACGTCGTCCCCGAACCGCCCGGGCCGGCGCCCGACGCGTCGCCGGCGGAGGTGCCGGTCGAGCCGCCGGCGGAGGCCGG
>JAAZOP010000219.1 GCA_012797735.1 Myxococcales bacterium | reverse complement strand
GGCTTCGGCCCGCGGCGGGCGAAGGGCCGTCGCGCCCCGTCCGGAGGGCGCGGTCCGCCAAGGGCCGGGCGTTCCGCTACGGTCGCGCGTACAGCCGGTGGATCGCGGTGCGGTAGCGTTCCTCGAGCGCGAGGCGGCGGGCGCGGCCGGTGCGTCCGCCGGCGTCGAGGTCCGGGACGATCGTCCACGCGCGGACCCGGAGGAACGGGTCGAGGTAGCGGTTGACCTCGGTCATCGTCCGGTCCAGCCGCGCGCGCAGCTCGGGGTGGTTCGCGCTCTCCTCCGGGGTGGTGAGCAGGATGCCGTCGCCGGAGGCGATGCGGCGCAGCTCGGCGGCGTCCAGCACGAGCAGCGCCACCAGGTAGGCGCGGCGGTCGCCGACCACCAGCGCGTCGGCGATCAGCGGCTGCTCGCGCAGCAGATTCTCCAGGTGCAACGGCGAGACGTTCTTGCCGCCCTCGGTGACGATCACGTCCTTCTTGCGGCCCGTCAGGCGCAGGAAGCCGTCCGCGTCCCGCTCGCCGAGGTCGCCGGAGTGCAGCCAGCCTTCGGCGTCCAGCACCTCCGCGGTCGTCGTGGGGTCGTCGAGGTAGCCCTGCATCACGTTGCGGCCGCGGACGAGGATCTCGCCGTCGCCGGCACAGCGCAACTCGACCTCGGGAATCACCCGGCCGACCGTGCCGGGGCGCGCCTCCGACGGGCGGTTGAACGAGACCAGGCCGGTCGTCTCGGTCATCCCGTAGCCCTCGAGCACCGGCAGGCCGGCCGCTTCGAAGTAGCGGGCGGTCTCGGTGTCGAGCGGCGCGCCGCCGGAGACGATGAAGCGGAGCCGTCCGCCGAAACGCTCGCGCAGCGCGCGCAGCGCCAAGCGGTCGGCGAGGCGGTGCTGGAGGTCGAGGGCGAGGGGCACGTCGCCGGTGGCCCGCGCCTCGTGGAAGCGGCGGCCGACGTCGAGCGCCCAGCGGAAGGGCAGGCGGGTCCAGACCGGGTCGGTTTCCAGCTCCCGCGTCAGCCCGCGCCGGAGCCGTTCGAGGAACCGCGGCACGACGACCAGGAAGTCCGGCTTCATCTCGGCCGCGGCCCGCAGCGCCTCGCCGCGCGCCGGGGCGAACCCGAGGCCGAAGCCGACCTGCACCGCGGCCCAGACCAGCAAGCGCGGATAGACGTGCGCCAGCGGGAGGAACAGCAGCGAGCGGTCCTGGGCGGTGACCTCGAGCAGGCCGGGCAGGGCGGACGTGGTGAAGGCGAGGTTGTCGTGGGTGAGCACGGTGGCGAGCGGCCGGCCGGCGGCGCTCCAGTTGAAGACGATCGTCGCCGGGTCGGCGGGACGGAGCGCCCGCGCCCGCGCCGCGACCTCCGCGCCCGCCCCCCGGCGCACCTCGTGCCGCCCCTGCTCGAGCAGGTCGGCCAGCGACAGCACGCCGGCGTCGCACGGCGGCAGGTCGGAGATCGCGATCTCGAGCCGCCCGCGGGCGTCGGCGCCGGAGAGCCGCGACAGCGGCTCGAACAGCACGAGCCGGCGCACCGGCCCCTCGGCCCCCGCCGCGGGGAGCACCTTCTCGGCCTGGGACGGCTCCTCCGCGAAGATCCAGCGCAGGGCGGCGCGGCGGACGATGTCGAGTGTCGCGGGGCCGGTGGACGCGGGGTGGATCGGCACCACCACGCCCCCCGCCAGCAGCGCCGCCATCTCGCACTCGACCCACTCGCGCCGCGTGTTCGACAGCAGGCCGACGCGCGTCCCGGGAGCGAAACCGGCGGCCAGCAGGCCCGTCGCGAGCGCCACGGCGCGCTCGCCCGTCTCGCCCCACGAGGCCCACTCCCAGCCGCGGGGCGAACGCTGCCCGAACGCATCGCGGTCGGCCGAGTCCTTCACGCGCTGGAGGAACAGGGAGGGCAGCAGGTCCACGGCACCCCCCTCCGACCGGGGGCTAGAAGTACAGGAGCATCTGGAGCGTGATGTCGATGTTGAACGCGAACTCCGGGACCATCACGTTCATGCCCAGCTCGCCGCCGAGGCCGAACAGCTGGTTGAACTTGTAGATGTAGTCGGCGCCGAAGGCGATCGCCCCGAGCCCCGAGACCTTGTAGAACGGCTCGTAGCTCTTCGCCACGGGATCGCAGGTGCCGCCGCAGAGCGTGTTGTCCTGGAGGAACTGCACCTTCTGGATCATGTGCGTCATCAGCCCCGCGCCGCCGCCCGCGAAGGCGCCGAACAGGTGGTCGGGGCCGGAGAGGAACCAGTAGTGCAGCCGCCCCTCGACGAGCCACGGGAAATCCGCATCGAAGGGGAAGGCCAGGCGGAAATTCGCGCTGAGGGACAACTCGGGGATGATGAAGTAGCCGAATCCGATCCGGACCGCGCCACCCGAAAGAGCGAACCCGGTGGCGATGTCCACGACCTGGCGACCGGTGTGCGGGAAGTTGACGGGATCGTAGGCGCTGTACATGTCGTCCGGCCCGTAGACCGAGCTTCCGTCGACGTTGGTCGCCCACTTCGGCTCCTTGGCCTGGCCGCTGGCGAGGCCGACGCCGAGGCCGGCGCCGACGGTGAAGAACAGGCCGATCCCCTCGCCGCTGCCGCCGCCGCCGCCGCCGCCGCCATCGTCGCCGGGCGTCTTGCAGCAGCCGGCCATGCAGATCTCGCTGGCCAGGCAGTCGTCGTTGAAGGTGCAGGTGCGGTCGCAGGCCACGCCGCGGCAGTTCGGAAAGCCCGGCGGACACTCCTGGCCGGCCCCCGTGCCGTCCGGCCCGCAGTCGTTGACCACGCTGCCGTCGGGCCGCGTCGGATACAACGCGCCGGGCGAGAGCACCTGCACCATGTTGATGTGGAACGGGCGGTCCGGCGCCCCCTCGGAGGCGAGCGTGTTGCCCTGCGGGTCGAGCACCGTGATGTAGTAGTCCCAGGCCGACGGCTGCAGCATCGTGCAGCCGATCTCCACGTAGTACCCCGGCCCGGAGCGCGACATCTCCACGCGCTGGTAGCCGATGTCGGAGGGCGACTTGTAGAACAGGTAGACGCCGCCGATCGTGATGCTCGGGTTGACCTCGAGGTAGATCGGCACCGGGTGGTTCCAGAGCTGCTCGGTGACCGGCGTGTGGCGCGTGAGCGGCACGGCCGGAGTCGCCGGCGGGCACTGTCCGTTGGGCAACGGGGCCACGCCGCCCGGACAGGTCGGCGGGACGTAGGCCGGCGGGCACTGTCCGTTGGGCAACGGAGCCACGCCGCCCGGACAGGTCGGCGGGGCGTAGACCGGCGGGCACTGGCCGTTGGGCAGCGGATAGGCGCCGCCTGGACAGGTGGTCGGCGGGGTGTAGACCGGCGGGCACTGGCCGTTGGGCAGCGGATAGGCGCCGCCCGGACAGGTGACCGGCGGCGGGTAGGTCACCGCCGGCGGAAGCTGCCGGCGCGCCTTCTCGATCGCCTCATCGATGTCCGGCCCGCCCCACGCCGCGGGAATCACGACGTTGGGGTTGTTGGTCAACGCCTGCTTGAACATCTCGACGGCCTGCGACTCCTCGCCCATCCAGACGTGGATCACGCCGCGCAGCGCGTAGGCCAGTGCCGCGTTGTTGCCCGTGACCCCGTACTGCTGGACGAGGCGGATCGCCTGGTCGATGTAATTCTGGGCCGAGCCGATGTCGAGGTACTGCTCGTAGGCCTGCTGGCCCTGCTGGAGCAGGCCGGCGACCTGCTGATCCGCACCCTGGGCCGCGGCCGGCGGGGCGGGGAGCAGTGCGAGAGCGAGCATCAGGCCAAGGGGGATGGCATTGCGCATGAGCGGTTCCTCCGCGCGGGCGCCGGTCAACGCCCGCGTCCGCGCCGCCGCACTTCCTGCGACGGCAGGTCGCACGGCCGCGTCCACTCCACGTCCGTACGCATGAACTCCACCCGGCGGTTCCGGGCGCGGCCCATGTCGGTCCGGTTGTCGTCGATCGGACAGGTTTCGCCGAAGCCCGCCGACGTCAGCCGCGAGCCATCGATCGCCGTCCCCGACGGACAACTCGCGTACCGGCCGGCGCACTGCAGGTAGTCGCGCACCGCGGCTGCACGGCGGATCGACAGGTCCAGGTTGTGGCTGTCCGAACCGCGACTGTCGGTGTGCCCCTGGATCTCCAGCGTGATGTTGGGGAAGTCCTTCAGGATCTGCACCACCGTGTTCAGGATCTCGTACGACTCGGGGCGAATGATGTCCTTGTCGTACTCGAAGTGGATCGTCTGCGAGATCTCGATGTGCGTCGTCGTCACCACCGCCCCGGCATAGACCCGCGGGCAACCGGGCGGGTCGGCATCCGCCGGACCGGCCTCGTTCGGACACGGGTCGTCCACGTCGAGGAACGTGTCGTTGTCGTTGTCGTTGTCCGGACACCCGTCCTCGTCCTGGAACCCGTCCGGATCCTCCGGGTCGTTGATGCACCGGTCGCTCGCATCCAGGATGCGATCCAGGTCGTTGTCCGGCTCCGGACACCCGTCCGCCTGCTCGTAGCCGTCGTCGTCCTCGGGGTCGATCACACACTGGTCGAGCGAGTCGCGGATCGTGTCGCCGTCGGTGTCCTGGTCGTCCGGACACCCGTCCGTGTCCTCGAACCCGTCGTAGTCCTCCGGGTCGTCCGGGCAACGGTCCGCCTCCTGGCAGATGCCGTCCCCGTCGCGATCGACACACTCGGGCGCGAGGATCGCCCCGCGCGGCGCGCACCGGTCCGGCGGCGAGAGCTCGTAGGCCAAGTCGGCGTTGCGCCGGGCGATCTCGTAGTGATCCTCCGCCCGGCTCATGTACCCCTCGTCCAGCTCGAGCTGCGCGAACTCGTGGTGGCTCTTCGCCATCGCCAGCTCGTACGGTGCGCAGTTGTACGCCCCGTTCCGCTCCGCCTGTTCGAACTTCTCGCGGACCGCGTCGAGCTGGCCGCGCATGCGCGTTCCCGCCGTGCAGGAGGCGAACAACGCCGCCAGAACGAGCAGGGTCCAGAATCGCCGTGCGTGCATCGTCGTCTCCCCACCCGGCCTAGCGGCCAGCCTCCCGCCGCAACTCCGCCGCCATGTCCCGCGCCTTGCGCGCGTAGTCCCGCGCCAGCCGCGCCATCTCCACCGCCGCCTGGTAGTCGGCCTGGCCGACCTCCTCCCGCGCCTTCCGCAAGTGCTCCATCGCGTAGGTGTACTCGTACGGCGCCAGGCAGCAGCTCACCCCCCGCTCCTCCCGCGGACACGCCTCCTCGTCGTCCGTCGCGCACGACAACAGGATCTCGTAGGCCGAGCCCGAACTGGCCGTCCCGGCCCCCTCCGCCTCCAGCACGTCCGGCGAGGGGCCGGCCCCGGCCACCTGGGCCTCCGCCACCGCCTCGTGCGCCTGCAGGATGAAGACGCTGTACTCGATGGCGCCGCATCCCGTGCCGAGAGCCAGAACCGAACCCAGAGCGACGAGCGAGCCGACCAGACGCGTCATGATGTCCCTACCTCCCGTGAAACTCACAGGAATGGCGGCAGAGTAGCAAAGCCCCGAAGGGCCCGTCAACCGCTTCGACCCGGAAACAACACCTCGTCCAGACGCCGCCGGCCGGGCCCCTGCCCGGCCAGCCACCGGGCGCAGCGCAACGCCCCGCGCGCAAACACCCGGCGGCTCGCCGCCCGGTGCGTCACCTCCAGCCGCTCGTCCTCCCCCAGGAAGAACACGGTGTGCTCCCCCACCACCCCGCCGCCGCGCAGCGCCGCCACCCCCTCCCCCCCGCGCTCCCGCGGCCGGCCCCGGGTCGTCCGGTCGAGCACCGGCGCCGCCTCCTCCCCCCGCCCCTCGGCCACCGCCCGCGCCAGCGCCAGCGCCGTCCCCGAGGGTGCATCCTTCTTGGCGCCGTGATGGATTTCGAGGATCTCCGCGTCGAACCCGTCGCCCAGCACCCGCGCCAGCAGCGCCGCCGCCGCCCGCGCCGCCGCCACCCCGACGCTCATGTTCGGCGCGTGCAGCACCGCCGCCCGCTCCGCCAGCGCGTCGAGCCGCCGCTCGTCTTCCGCTCCCAACCCCGTCGTCCCGCTCACCAGCGGCAACGGCCGCAACGCCAGCCGCTCGCAGAGCAGCCGCAACCCGGCCGGCGAACTGAACTCCACCACCACGGTTCCCCCCGGGACGTCCGCCGGGTTCCACGTCGAGAGATCCGCGAGCGCCGGCGGTCCGCTCCCGCCCGCCGCGTCCTGCAACGGCCGGCCGAGCGCCGGGTGGCCGGGCGCCTCGAGCGCCGCGTGGATCGTCACGTCGCCGGCCGCG
>JAAZOP010000218.1 GCA_012797735.1 Myxococcales bacterium | reverse complement strand
CCCGCCGCGGCGGAGCGGCCGGCGCCGTCGTCCGCGTCGGCCGCTCCGGGGACGACCGACCCTGCGGTGGCGCGCTTCCGCGAGGCCGAAGCGGCGGCGAAGGGCGACGTCGCCGCGAAAGCACGCCTGCAGTCGCTGGGCGCCGAGGCGGCCGAGGCGCTGTTGCGGTCGGGCGACATCCGCGGCGCCGCCGAGATCTACCGTCGCGCGGGCCTCCACGACGAGGCGATCCACCTCTACGTCAACGTGCTCGGCGCTCCCGGCGAGGCTGCGCCGCTGGTCGCGGCGCAGGGGAAGCACGAGCGGGCCGCGGAGTTGTACGAACTGGCGGGACAGGCCGAGCGGGCGGCGGCGGCGTGGGCGGACGTCGCGCGCACTTCGAACGCGCCGGAGCAGTATGTGGACCGGATCGAGCGCCTGTCGGAGCAGGTGGCGCTGCGGCTGCTCGAGGAGGTCGCGGCAAGGCGTCCGCCGAGCGAGAAGTCGGCGGACCTGCACTACCGCCTGGCGCGCGCGCTCGAGCGGCAGGGGCAGGGGACGCGGGCCGCGGAGGTGTACGTCGCCCTGCAGGGCGCCGTCGGATCGTTCCGCGACGTGGACCAGCGCATCGCGGCGCTGCGGAGCGCGCCGGCGGACGGTGGCGCGGCGCTGGGCACGGCGGCGACGATGGCCTCGCTCCCGCCCCCCACCGCCGGGGGCGAGCGGGGGGCGCGCACGCGGCAGACGGCGGGCGCCTACGGTCCCGGGGTGCGGGACGACTCTGCCGCGGCGCCGGCACGGCCGGTGCGCCCGACGGACATCGGGCTGTCGGCGGAACAGTTGTCGGCCATCGCGCGCGAGGTCGTGGAGGCCGCGGTGGCCCAGGCGAAGCGCGGCGCGGTGTTCGCCGAGATCGCCGCGGGGCCGGTGACGGTGACGCGGCGCACGGCGCGCGAGGAGGCGGTGCGGCTGGTCGTGGGCCTCGAGCAGGCCCACGTCTCGCTGGAGGCGCTCAACGACGCGGCGGCGCTGGCGGCGCGCGACGGACCGTCGATCTCGACGCTGCAGGACTACATCGGCGGTCGCGCCTGCGACCTGCAGAACATCGAGGTGTACTACCGGCTCGGGCTGGCTCATCTCGCGGGCGGCCAATGGGCCGAGGCGCTGGCGGCATTCGACGCCGTCGAAGAGGCCTCGCCGGGCTACCGCGACGCAGGGAAGCGTGCCGAGCAGTTGCGGGCGTGGCAGAAGGCGGTCGGTCCGCGGCTGTCCCTGGCCGTGCCGGGGCGACCCGTGAGCACGGAGAGGCCGGCGCGCTACCAGATCCGGGGCGAACTCGGGCGCGGAGGGATGGCGGTCGTCTATCGCGCCTGGGACGAGGTGCTCGGGCGCGACGTCGCGCTGAAGTTCGTCTCGGAGGAACTGACGAAGAGCCCCGAGGTGCAGGAGATGTTCCAGCGGGAAGCCCGCTCCGTCGCCGCGCTCAATCATCCGAACATCATCACCGTGTACGACTTCGGCGTGCTGGAAGGCAAGACGTTCCTCTGCATGGAGTATCTCGACGGGACCTCGGTCGAGCACCTGCTCGAAGAGCGCGGCCGGCTGACGGTGGTCGAGGCGTTGCGCATCGTGCGCCAGGTGCTGGACGCGCTGGACTACGCGCACGCGCGGCAGATCGTGCACCGCGACATCAAACCGTCGAACATGATGCGGACCAAGACCGGCCTGGTGAAGCTGATGGACTTCGGCCTCGCCAAGTCGGTCTCGGCCGGGGCCAAGGCCTCGCAGGTCGCCGGCACGCCCCCGTACATGCCGCTCGAGCAGTTGCAGGGCCGCGAGGTGGACCACCGCGCCGACCTGTTCGCCGTCGGCTGCTCGCTCTACGAGATGCTGACGGCGACGCTGCCCTTCGAAGGCTTTGACCGCTCGACCGCGCCCCGTAGCGTGCAACTCGCGGATCCGACCCTGCCCGCCGTGCTCGACCGGATCCTCCAGCGCGCGCTGCAGGCCGACCCCGCTGCGCGCTACCAGTCCGCCGCCGAGTTCGCCGCGCCGATCCGCCGCATCCTCGAGGCCGTCGACTCGATCGCCGCCCAGCAGACGATGATCGCCGGCCACGCCGCGCCCGCCCTGACCTGAGACGGACCCCGAGGGGGCGTCGTTCGAGTACCCGGTCGGGGCGAGTCCATCGACGCCGCCGACGCTCGGACACCGGGGACGAACCACGGCACCGCGATCCCACGGGATGGCGCGCCGTCGGACGGCCGGCCGCCGGCGACGTCCCGAGAACCGGGGTGGCAAGAGGGTCTCGATCCGTTGACTTGAACCACGAGCGGGTCTATGGGACCGGCCCATGTCGAGCGTCCTGATCGCCGTGGCGCCGAAGAGTCTTCCGGAAGGTCTTCCCGGGGCGCTGGTGCTGTTGCTGCTGGGGATGACCGTGGTCTTCGTGGTCCTCGGCGGTCTGACGCTGCTGATCTGGTTCATCGGCCGGGTGGCCCGCGAGCGGCCGGTGGAGGCGGCGGCGACGGCGGCGGAGGTCGAGCGGGGGGAGCCGGCGGCGACGGCGGCCTGCGGGGGCGGGACGACGGAGGCGAAGGCCGCGGCCCGGGACGAGCCGGCCGGCGAACCGTTCACGTCGGCCGAGTCGGCGGCGGTGACCGTCGCCGTGGTTCTGGAAGCGAGCGGCCGTGCGGTTCCGGCCGGCGGGCCGTTCACCTCCGAGGAACTGGCCGGCGTGGCGGTGGCGGCGGCGTTGG
>JAAZOP010000217.1 GCA_012797735.1 Myxococcales bacterium | reverse complement strand
TCCGCGGCGGCGGCGGCGTGGTCGCCGGCGGCCGCCTCTTCCGAGCGCGGCGCACGATGCCACAGCAGCCACAAGACGACCGACAGCGTGACCAGCGTGGCGGCGCCCAGCACGGCGAGCGCGGTCACCTGGTACCGCCGCGTCCGCTCGACGGTCACCGCCGACCCGGCCAGCGTCCCCGCCTCGCGCAACGCCCCCTCCCCGCCCCGGACGGGCTCGTTCGGCAGGCGGACCGTCTCCGCCGCCGCCACCGTGGGCCCGGGCGGCACCCTGGCCACGGCATCCGGCGTCGCGTCGATCGGACGCGCGGCCCCGTCCGGAAGCGACTCCACCCGCTCGGACGGAGGAGGCGGGATCGATGGCGGTCCGGAAGAATCGCGGGGCTCCCCGACGATCGTCGGCACCGCCTCCTCGGGGAGCATCTCGAGATCCTGGGAGGCGACGTCCTGCTTGCCGGGCGCCCGGCGGTCGATATCCTCGAGACGGACGACCGCGGAGGGCGTTTCGGGACGGAACGGGTCGAGCGCCTCGAGGAACGCCTGGGCGGTCGGGAAACGGGCGTCGCGGTCCTTCGCCGTCGCCCGCAGGATCAACGCCTCGATCCCCTCCGGAATGTGCGGGTTGAACTGGCGCGGCGACGGGAACGGATCGGACAACACCTTGGCCAGCACCTCGTTGTACGAGGCGCCGTCGTAGGGAACCCGCCGCGTGAGCATCTCGAACAGCATCACGCCCGTGGCGTAGACGTCGACCCGCGCGTCCAGGTCCCGGGCGCCGCGAGCATGCTCGGGAGCCATGTAGAACGGCGTCCCGACCACCGTGCCGGCGTGGGTCAGCCGCGGAGCCCCGAGCTTGTGATCGACGACCTTGGCGATCCCGAAGTCGAGCAGCTTGGTCCAGCGCTGGCCGCGGGGACCCGCGGTGAGGAACACGTTCTCCGGCTTGAGGTCCCGGTGGATGATGCCGCGCTGGTGCGCCGCCACCAGCGCCTCGAGCACGTCGCCCGTGATATCGACCGCCTCGTCGACCTCGAACGGCGCCCGCGCCCGGATGTGCGTCGCCAGCTCGTCGCCGTGCAACAGCTCCATCACCAGATACGTGAGCCCGTCCTTCGTGCGCCCGGCGTCGAACACCTTGATGATCGAAGGATGGTCGATCGCGCTGGCCGACTTCGCCTCCTGCACCAGGCGCAACGCCAGCGTCGGACTCCCCGCGAACTCCGGCTTCAGGATCTTGATCGCGAATCTCTGGCCGATGACCGCGTGGACCGCCTCGTAGACGGTGCCGACACCACCCGACCCGAGCCGCCGGACCAGCCGGTACTTCCCCTCGAGGACCTTGCCTTCGAGATTCGCCATCCCGCGGTCCCGTCCATCCCTCCGCCGGCCCGGCGGCGACTCCCCGCCGCCGCTCCGGTCTCAGGATACCCCATTTCCCGAGGAATTGCGCGATCGGCGTGCGCCTCCCGCGCGCATCACCCTCAGCGACGCCGCTTGCCGGGGCGGCCTCGCGGCTTGCCGAACGGAGGACGCCCGCGCCCCTTCGACCCCGGCCGACCCCGCGCAGAACCCTGACCGGGACGACCGCCCGGAGGACCACCTCGCGGACGACCTCCACCCGGACGCCCGCGGTCGGGCCGCCAGCCGCCCCTGTCCCGGCGCGGCGGGCGATCCCCATCCCGCGGCGGACGGTCACGGTACGGACGATCTCCGCCTCGCGGCGGGCGATCCCCATCCCGCGGCGGACGGTCACGGTACGGGTGATCTCCGTCTCGCGGCGGGTGATCCCGATCCCGCGGCGGACGATCACGGTACGGGCGATCTCCGTCTCGCGGCAGGCGGTCGGAGTACGGCGGGGTCCGGTCGCGGCGGCGGAACTGGCGGTCGGGGCCGCCGCG
>JAAZOP010000216.1 GCA_012797735.1 Myxococcales bacterium | reverse complement strand
CCGTCGTCGGCGAGGGCGAGCATGACGCGGGTGAGGCGCAGGGCGCGGCGGAGGTTTTCGTCGTCGGGTCGGGGGTTGGGCGGCGCCTCGAGGTGGTGATGGATCGGGGGTTCGGGCGATTGTTGAGGGCGGGTCATGGGGTGGGGGGGATAGCGAGTCGCGTGCCAAGGGGGATGGATGGACTACCTGCTTCTCCCGGGGTGCGACCTGGGATACCTTGGAGCGCAGGTCGTTGGGGCGTGCGCGCCTCGGGGATGGGGGACCGGCCCGGGGGGCGGAGGCGTCGGCGGCCGGGGTGGGGTTGCGGGGCGGGGTCGCGGGTCGGACGTCGGGGGAGGGGAGGGACATGGGGATGAAGGAGAGGGCGAGGGCGAGGTCGCCGGTGGGATCGAGGGGCGTGGGGCGGAAGCGTGGGAAGGGACCGGCGGTGAACGGGACGGGGGGGTTGTCGATGCGGGACCACATCCTGGACCGGACGGTGTACCTGATCGGGCGGAAGGGGACGACGGACGTTTCGGTGCGGGAGATCGCGCGCGAGGCGGGGGTGAACGTGGCGGCGGTGAACTACTACTTCTCGTCGAAGGAGTTGATGTTCACGCAACTGGCGGGGCGGTTCCTGGCGGGGTACGAGACGGTGATGGGGTTGTTGCGAGCGCCGGGCGTGCCGGCGGAGAAGCGGTTGCGGGACTGGTCGGCGGAGGTGATGAAGTACCTGGCGTTGTATCCGGGGATCCTGCAGCTCATGGAGCGGTTGATGGGGGCGGGGCCGCTGGATCCGTTCGGCGAGGCGATGCGGAGCGCGATGCAGAGCGCGTTGCGGCAGTTGCGGGACGTTCTTTCGGAGTACGTGGGTCCGATGGACGAGGATCGGTTGGGGTTCAAGCTGGCGTTGTTCGCGTCGGCGTTGGCGGGGCCGTATCCGAGCGTGACGGGGCGGGCGCCGCGGCCGCCGCGGGGATTGCGGGAGCCGGCGGCGCGGGCGAAGTTCCTGGATCTGTTGCTCGAGCACGTGCGGCGCTAGGCCGGGTGCGGCGCCTGGCGGGGCGTGGGGGTTCGGGCGCGGGGCGGCGATCGCGTAGCGGTCCGGGGCGCGGGCTGGAGGTCGGAGCGTGGAGAAGCGGTTCGAGGTATCGGAGAAGGTCGTGCGGTTGATGGAGCGGGGGGTGCGGTTGCTCCAGCCGTGGACGGTGGACATCGGGGACGAGGTCGATGTGGGGCGGATTTCGGGGAAGGGGGTGGTGATCTATCCGGGTTGTCGGGTCTACGGGGCGGGGACGGTGATCTCGGCGGGGGTGGTGTTGGGCCGGGAGGGGCCGGTGACGGTGGAGGAGTGTCGTCTGGGGCCCGGGGTGGAGTTGGCGGGCGGGTATTTTGCGAAGTCGGTGTTTCTCGAGGGGGCGCGGATGGGGTCCGGGTCGCAGGTGCGGGAGGGGTGTCTGCTGGAGGAGCAGGCGTCGGGGGCGCACGGCGTGGGGTTGAAGCAGACGATCCTGTTCCCGTTCGTGACGTTGGGGAGTCTCATCAACTTCTGCGACTGTCTGATGGCGGGGGGGACGGGCCGGAAGAACCACAGCGAGGTGGGGAGTTCGTACATTCATTTCAACTTCACGCCGGAGGGGGACAAGGCGACGGCGTCGTTGTTGGGGGACGTGCCGCGGGGGGTGATGTTGAACCGGCCGCCGATCTTCCTCGGGGGGCAGGGCGGGATGATCGGTCCGGTGCGGTTGGGGTTCGGGAACGTGGTGGCGGCGGGGACGGTGTTGCGGCGGGACGTGCTGGCGGAGGGGCGGTTGATCTTCGGGGCGGGGCACGCGGAGGCGACGCGGGCGTACCGGCCGCGGTGGTACCCGGGGCTGGGGCGGATCGTGCGGAACAACGAGGTGTACGTGGGGAACCTGGCGGCGCTGGGGCGCTGGTATGCGGAGGTGCGGCGGGGTTTCTTCGCGGAGCAGGAGATGGGGGGGCTGGTGTGCGAGGGTGCGGTGGGGGT
>JAAZOP010000215.1 GCA_012797735.1 Myxococcales bacterium | reverse complement strand
TGCGGCCGGCGACGGCGGCGCGCCGGAGTCTTCGGCCGAGGGGTGCGGCTGCCGCGCGGCGAGCGCCTCCCGCGGCGCGTGGCCGGCGGTGCTGCTCCTGGCGTTGTCGGTCTCGCTCCGGCGGTGGCGGCGGAGGCTCACGGGGTCCGGGCGATGCGGAAGCCGATCGAGCTGAAGACCACGCCGGGGAGATGGCCGTGGCGTCCCGCCGCCCGGCATCCCTCGGCGGGCAGGTTCCACGAGCCCCCCTTGACGACGAGGTGACGTTCGTCGGGCAGCAGGAAGCTGTTGCACCAGTTGCGGATCGTGCCCGCCATGTCGCGGACGCCGTAGGGCGATTCGTCGATCGGGAAGGTGCCGACGGGTTCGGGCTGGGGCCGGCCGGGGCGGGAGAAGCGCATCTTGCAGAAGGTGGCGTCGAAGCGGTTGCCCCAGGGGTAGAGGCGGCCGTCGGCGCCGCGCGCCGCCTTCTCCCATTCCAGCTCGGTCGGCAGCCGCCAGGGCAGGCAGTCGCGGGCGGCGCGCCAGCGGCAGTAGGCCTGGGCATCGTCGAACGAGATGCCGAAGACGGGGTAGTCCGGACGCCAGACGTCGCCGTCCTTGTCGCGCTCGGGGATTTCGAACCGGTCGCCGACGCAGGGCCAGTAGTAACCGGCCTCGCGCCCGGTGCGGGGCGTCCGGCGCTTGGCCTGTTGCAGGTCGGCGGCCGCGAGGTCGTTGATGAAGTCGAGGTACTCGCCGCAGGTGATGCTGGTGCGGCCGATCAGGAAGCCGTCGAGGTGGAGCCACCGCTTGGGGAGCGCGCCGAGGGCGGCGGGGTCGCCGCCGGCGATGAAGCCGCCGGCCGGAACGTAGACCAGGTCGGGACCGATCGCCTCCTCGGGAAGCAGCGGGACGACCAGGCGTTCCTGGTTGCCGCGTCGCAGCAGGACGGGGAGGCGGACGGGGCGGTAGCCGGCCAGTTCGAGGGTCACGAGGTAGCTGCCCATGCGCAGGGCGATGTTCTCGCACGGGGCGGCGCCTTCCCAGGCGACCGTCGAGGGGACCAGACGGTAGTCGCGTTCGGCATAGGCGTGGATGACGACGCGGGCGCCGGCGGGGACGGAGGCGAGGGAGAGCGCGGCCGAACCCTCCAGCTCGGCGGCGAGGCGTCCGCCGTGGTGCTCCTCGACGAGCTGGCGGTAGAACCAGGCGTCGTCGATCCGTCCCTGCCACTCGGCCTGGCGGAGTTGATCCCAGTAGTAGTCGGCCAGGGCGGCGCGGGCCTCGGCGTGGTCGGGCTGGAGCTCCACGGCATGGCGGAGATGGGTCAGGGCGGCGTTGAGCGTGCGCGCGCGCTCCTGCTCGAGGCGGACGATGTCGTCTTCCATCGCCCAGAGTCGGGCCTTCCGCTCGATCGGCTCGTGCGGCGGGATCGCCGCCCGCAGCTCGGCCGCGGCGGCGCGCCGGCCGGCGATCGTGCCGGTCAGGCTGGCGTGCTCGTCGAGCAGCCGGCGGGCGAAACGATACTGCTCGGCCGCCTCGCGCGCCCGGCGCTCGCGCTCCACGGCGCCGGTGACGAACGCCTCGACGGCGAGGAACAGTTCGCGGGCGGACGGATACCGGTCCTCCTTGCGGCGGGCCATCGCGCGCAGGCAGATCGCCTTGAGGTCCGCCGGGATGGGGGTCCCGTCGACCGAGTCGTCGAAGGTCGGGTCGGGACCGGCGACGACCCAGGCGATCGTCTCCATCGGCGTCACCCCCTGGAAGGGGGGTCGACCGACGAGCATTTCGTAGAGGGTGGCGCCGAGCGAGTAGACGTCGGAGCGGGCGTCGAGCTGGTCGTGGCGGCCCATCGCCTGTTCGGGCGACATGTACTCGGGCGTGCCGAGAATCGCGCCGACGGACGTGCCGCCGGCGATGCTGCCCGGACCGCGCACGACGCTGGGCGGCGCGTCCCCCTCCGCCGTCCGGGTCGGCTCGGCGACCGGGGAGCCGATCACCTTGGCGATGCCCCAGTCCATGACGAACACCTCGCCGAACGGACCGACCATGATGTTCGCCGGCTTGATGTCGCGGTGCAGGATGCCGTTGGCGTGGGCGAAGTGGATCGCCTGGCACACCTGCTGGAACACGCCGAGCAGGCGCAGGCGGGTGTGTTCGCGACGCGCCTCGGCGTCGCGCGCCCGGATGCGCGCCAGGATCGCCGAGACCGCCTCGCCGCGCACGCGCTTCATCGCGAACGCCGCCGTGCCGTCGGGCAGCACGCCCAGCGCGTGCACCGGGACGATGTTCGGGTGCTCCAGGCGTCCCGTGATGCGGGCCTCGGCCAGGAAACGCGCGCGGATCTCCGGGTCCGCCGCCAGCTCCGCGTGCATCACCTTGACCGCCACGACGCGGCCGATCGCCGGGTCGCGGGCGAGCAGGATCCGTCCCATGCCGCCCTGGGCCAGCTCGGCCTCGACCACGACGTGGATCCGCGGCGCGTCCTCCCGCAGCGGCTCGTCCAACGCGCCGGCCGTGCTGGCGATCAGCGACGGGTGGGACGTCGCCCCGGGACCGCCGACCGGGTCGCGCGGGCGGTCGCCGTCCGCTCCACCCCCGGCGCGCAGCACGGCGCTCGGAAGCGTCCGTCCCGCCGGGTCGGCCTCCGCCCGTTCCGGCGGCCGTCGGGCCGGCGGAGCGGGAGCGGCGGGTCGCCGCTTGCTGTCATCTCCCTCCGCCATCCGACTCCCGCGAGGACCGGCCTGTCACGACGTTCGCGGCCTGGCACAGGATGACACGTGCCCGCCGGGCGCCTCCGGACGGCCAACTCCGCGCCAAGCATAGCGTTCGGGGGATTCCGCGCAAGGGCCTCGGGCGGGCATGCGACGTGCATGGTCGGGAAGGATGCGGTACGATCCGGGACGCCGGCCGCGGGGGACGCGGGGCGAGCGACCGGGGCGAGGAGGTGCGAGCGATGAGGAACCTGAGCCTGTGGATCGGCCTGGGTCTGCTGTCCCTCGGTGGGGCAGCCGGTGTCGCCGGCGCCTGCGCGATTGATGACGACATCGCCTGGATCACGGGCGAGGAATGCACGGGGAGTTGTCGGCCGGCCCCTGCGGAGAGCCTCGCCTGCGATGTCGATTCCTCGTGCACCCCCGCGGAGGGGTGTCCGGACTGGGATTGCAGCGAGGACGGCCTGTATGCGGGCGACCCGGACGTGCGCGGCGACGGGGGCGACATCGTCGAGGCGGTCGACGGCGCCGACGCCGGTGCGCCGCCGTCCGAGTGCGCCGCGAACAGCGGCGGCGACTCGCCGGCCAACGCCCGCACGCTGACGCCGAACGTCACCGAGCCCGAACTGTCGGCCTGCCCGGTCGATTCGAGCTGGTTCCGGTTCACGGTCGCGGCCGGCGTGCGGTTCGTCGTGGACGTGCGGCCGTACGAGGGGTCCCAGGTGGCGTTCCTGTTGTACGCCGAGGACGAGACGCTGCTGGCCGGGGCCGAGATGGACCAGCCGGCCGGTTTCGCCGCGGACGCGGCGACGAGCGCGACGTACTACCTCCGCGTGCGGTCCGCCGGCGAGGGGATCGCGTACTACGCGCTGACGATCCGGACCGAAGCCGAGTAGCCGGTGGCGGCCGGCCAGAGCGGGATGCGCGGGCGTGGTAGAATGCCGCGGTGGAGGAGGGTCGAGCCATGAAGACGATCCGCGGAATCCTCGTCGTCGTTCTGTTCGGCGCGGCGGCGGGCGGCTGGCTTGCCGTCTCCTGCGCGATCGATGACGACATCGCCTGGGGGCAGGATCCCCATTGCACCGGGACCTGCGCCGCTTCGCCGGCCTCCTCCTATGCCTGCGATATCAATTCGGACTGCACGCCCAGCGAAGGGTGCACGGACTGGGACTGCAACGAGCGGGCGGCCGGGAGCGGGCCGGAGCCGGACGCCGACAACGCCGGCGATGGCGCGCTGTATGCCGACGCCGGCGACGATCGGGGCGACGTCGAGGCGGGCGGGGACGGGTTCGACGGGGAGGATGCCTGCGCTCCGGCCGGCGTGGGGCTGTCGCGCGAGACGGCGGAGCCCGTGACGCTGGAGGTGGAGAAGTCCGGCCTGACCGCCTGCCTGGCGATGTCGGGCTGGTTGCGGTTCGACGTGGCGGCGGGAACGCGGTTCGAGATCGATCTGTCCGCGGCGGACGGGGTCGGCCTGGCGTTCCAGATCTACGCCGGGACCGACCCGGCGGTGCTGGCGGCGGCGACCATCGCCGGGAGCGGCAGCTTCGGGCTGGAGACGCAGGGCGACACGACCTACTTCCTGCGGGTCCGGGCGACGGCGGTGGAGCCGACGGCGTACTCGATCACGGTCCACAGGTTGTAGTTTTCCGAAATCGCGGCGTTCCGAAGACGCCGGCCGCTGGCGTCGAGACGCCTGGCTCCTGGCTTTGTGTCGGGCCGGGTGGTCCATCTGGTGAAAGGCGCCGGTGAAAGGCACCGAGCGCTTGACACCGTGGGGTCTCGTCTGGTTATCTCCCGGCTTCCGGTGATGTCCCCGGCCCGGGTCCGTCGCGGTTCGGGTCGGTTGTTGGAGGTGCTCCCGTGAAACGAACCTACCAGCCGCACCGAACGCGGCGCCAGCGAACGCACGGTTTCCGCAAGCGGATGGCGACGCGGCAGGGACGCGAGGTGATCAACCGGCGGCGGCGCAAGGGACGCCGGCGTCTGGCTCCGGCGGACTACCGGAAGTAGACGGGTGTCGGCGGGGCCGAGCGGTGGGTTTGGCTTTCCGAAGGCCCGCCGGCTGCGCCGCCGGCGCGACTTCCTCGCGCTCCAGGGTGGTCGTGGCCGTTCGGGGCCGGGCACGTCCGCGGCAGGCGATGGGAGAGCAAGGCGCCATCGGGCGGGCCGGTTCGTCGTGTTTCTCCGGCCGCGTCCGGAGGGCGGACCGGGGCGTCTCGGCATCACTGCTCCGGCGCGCGTGGGCAACGCGGTGCGGCGGAACCGCATCCTCCGGCTGGTGCGCGAGGCCTACCGGACGCAGCCGGCGCTCTTTCCGGCAGGGCACGACGTGGTGGTGCTGGTGACGACGGGCGAGGGCGAGTGGACGTTGCAGCGGGTCGTGGAGGAGTTGGCACGATGGACGGGGTCGCCGGCCGGTCCGGTCCGGTCGCCGCGGGCGCGCTGAGCCGCGCGGCGGCGGATCCGCCGTCGGCGCCGCGCCGGGGGTGGTGGCGCGTCAGTCCGCTGGCGTGGCTGCCGCTGTTGCTGATCCGGATCTACCAGTGGACCCTGTCCCCGCTCCTCGGTCCGACGTGCCGGTTCGAGCCGTCGTGCTCGAGGTACGCCGCCGAGTGCCTGCGCCGGTTCGGCCTGGTGCGCGGCGGCTGGCTCGCGGCGCGCCGGTTGCTCTGCTGTCATCCGTTCCATCCGGGGGGCAACGACCCACCGCCGCAGCGCTGGACCGATCCTCCGGCCCGGGCCCGGCACGAGGAAGGGCGATAGGGCGTGTCGACGAACACCCGACTGATCGTGGCCGTGGTCCTGTCGCTCGGGGTGGTCCTGGCGTTCGGGCTGCTCGAGGACCTCTGGAAGGACGACCGGGACTCGTCCGGTCGGGGAGCGGCGGCCGCCGGGTCGGACGCCTCCACGCCGGTCGCCGCGGCGCCGGCGGCGGCATCCGACGCGTCTGCGCCGTCCGTCGCGCCGGCGGTGGCGGACGCAGCGACGGCACCGGCTCCCTCGGTGCCGGCTGCGGTCCCCGCGCCGGCGGAGGCGAGTTCGGCTTCGGCCCTGGCTCCCGCCGCAGCACCGCCGGCGGCGCCGCTGCTGCGGGAGCAGCGGGAGAGGCTCGAGAACGAGGCGGTGTCGGCGGTGGTGTCGTCCCGCCGCGGCGCGCTCGTGTCGTGGCGGCTCAAGGACCCGCGGTTCGACGAGACCGTGGCCGGCGGCCGCGTGCCGCTCGACCTCGCCGCCACGGCCGACGGGGTGACCGGCTTGTACTGCTACCAGGCCGCCGACGTGCAGGGCAACTACGCCGACGTCTGTCCCGACGACTACGTCGTGCGGCGGCAGGGCGAGACGGTGGTGCTCGAAGGGGTGCCGCGGCCGGGGTCGCGGGTGCGGGTCCGCCAGACGCTGCGGCTTGGAACGCCGGAGAATCCGTACGCCGTGCGCCGCACGATTGTCCTCGCGCCGATCGAGCCCGGGCAGGTGGTCCAGAACCTGGTGGTCTGGATGTCGGTGGCCCACCCGGCGCTGCGGAACAAGCCCTCGGGCGGATGGTTGTCGCCGTCGACCAACAAGCAGCGCGGGCTGTGCTGGGTGAACGGCGAGCTGGGGCGGACGGACCGAGGCGACGTCTCGTCGAGCTCGCGTTCGCACGGCTCGATCGGCTGGGTCGGCGTCGAGGACACGTATTTCCTCTCGGCGCTGGGTTTCGAGAAGAAGGACCCGCCCAACCGTCGCGACTTCTGCGTGCTGGACATCCTCGGCGCCGAGACGCGGCAGCCGCTGCGGGCGACGCTGCAGTTCGCGCCGATGGACCTGGGCGGCGAGCGGACGTTCGAGTTGACCGGTCATCTGGGACCGAAGTCGCTCGACCTGCTCCGCGGCATCCCGGCGCTCCCGGGCCTCGACGAGGCGGTCGACTACGGCTGGTTCGGGCCGCTGTGCATCGTGATGCTCCGGATCATGGAGTTCTTCCACTCCCTGGTTTCGGTCTGGGGCGTGGCGATCATCCTGCTGACCGTGCTGGTGAAGCTGGTGCTGTTGCCGTTGACCCACTGGTCGACGGTCTCGATGCGGCGGATGTCGGCGCTCAAGCCGCTGCTCGACGAGATCAACGAGAAGTACAAGGACGACAAGGCCCGCAAGAACCAGGCGATGATGGACCTGTACCGGACGCACAAGGTCAATCCCCTGGGCGGCTGCTTCCCGCTCCTGCTGCAGATGCCGATCTGGATCGCCCTGTACCGGATGCTCGGCGCGAGCACCGAGCTGTACCACGTCTCGTTCCTGTACCTGCCCGACCTGACGCAGGCCGACCCGTACTACGTGCTTCCCGCGGTGCTCGGCATCTCGATGTTCGTGCAGCAGAAGATGACGCCGACGACGGTCGATTCCGCGCAGGCCAAGGTGATGCTCTACGGCATGCCGATCCTGTTCACGGTGTTCATGCTGTTCCTGCCGTCGGGCCTGAACCTCTACATCTTCACGAACACGCTGCTGTCGATCGCGCAGCAGCAGATCTACAACCGGCTCGTGCCGCTGCCGGTGCTGCAGGCCGCGAAGGGGACGACGCCGGCGCCGAAACCGGCCGCCGGCGCCCCGGTCGCGGACGGCGGGCAGCCGCGCGGGCGCTCGAGGAGGAAGCGATGAGCGAGCCCGAAGGAGGGGACGACCGGCGCGAGGCGCCCGGCGGGGACGAGGCGGAGACGACCGGCGGAGACGCGGAAACGGCGTCGGCCGCGCCGGCGTCGCCGGCCGGCGCGGAACCCGGCGGCGCGGATCTGGTCGCCGAGGCGATGCGCGTCGCCGAGGAGACGTGCCGCGAGATCATGCGGCGGTCGGGGTTCGACGTGCGCGTCCTGGCCGCCCCGGGCGACCCGGTGCGCATCGAACTGCAGGGCCCGGACGCCGGGCGGATCATCGGCCGCCGCGGGGCGGCCCTGCAGGCCCTGCAGTACCTCGTGGCGCGCATCGTCGGCCAGCGGGTCTCCCGCCGCGTCCGCGTCAAGGTCGATGTGGAAGGGTACCGGGTGCGCCGCGAGAACGCGCTGCGGGCGCTCGCCCAGCGCACGGCGGACCAGGTGGTGCGGGAGCGGCGCGCGATCGAACTGGAACCGATGAGCCCCGAGGAGCGCCGGGTGGTGCACCTCGCCCTGGCCGACGACGGCGACGTGCGCACCGAATCGGTCGGAGAGGGTCCGGATCGACGCGTCTGCATCCTGCCGGCGGACGACGACGACGGGGATCGGACGCCGGGCGGTCCGGCGCGGGGGAGCAAGGCGGATGCCGAGGAGTGACGCGGACCCGCTGGACGGCGCCGCCATCCTCAAGCTCACCTTCCTGCTGCAGGGCAAGCAGGACCACCCGAACTTCCGGGTCGTCTATCGCGGCGTGCTCCGGGATCTCGGACTGACCGACGCCCAGGTGGACCGGCATCTCGAGCTGCACCGCGAGCGGTTGCGGGCGGTGCTCGTCGCCCGCGGCGTCATCCGCGACGACCTCCCGCCGGAGTGACGCGGTCCGGCCGCGCGCCGTCCGCCCGCCGGAACGCCCAGGCGCGGCGCGTCCGGCGGCCGCGGAGCGCGTACTCGACCCGCCCGGCGAGCACCAGGCCCGTCGGGTCGGACGGACCCGGCCAGTCCGCGCCCGCCAGGACGAGGATCGAGCCGCCGGAGCGGACCAGCCGGCGTCCGACGGCCAGCCAGTCGTCGGGCGGCAGGAAGGCGCGGGCCACGGCCGCGTCGGCCGGAGACGCCTCGCCGGCATCGATCCGCTCCACCACCCGCTGGACCGGCTCGGCCCACACGCGGGCGTCGAGACCCAGGGTGGCCACGGCCAGGCGGAGCAGGGCCGCCCGGCCGGCCTGCGGTTCGATCAGCGTCAGGTGCCGCGCGGGATCGAGCAGCGCCAGAGGCAAGCCGGGGAAGCCGGCGCCGGAGCCGACGTCGTACAGCCGGCCCGCGGGCGGGACCAGCGGGGCGACGTGCAGGGCGTCGACCACGGCCTCCACGGCGAGTTCCACCGGTTCCGCCGGACCGGCGATGCGCTTGCGACGCCGCCAGCGCACCAGCAGGGCCAGGTAGTCGGCCAGCGGCGCGACGGCGGCCGGGGGCGGTTCGAGGCCGTGTTCCCGCAGCGCGGACTCCAGCGCCGCGCGGGCCGACCGGCGTTCCGCCGCGGCGAGCGGCACTCCCCCCGCTCTTGTATCCGCCGGCGGGTCCGATACGATGCGGGCCATGGGCGGGTCGGAGCATAGCACCCGGCGGGCGGCGGATGGGATCTTCGATCCGACGGCGGCCCCGCCGCGCGGCGGCCCCGTGCGGCCGGCCCGGGCCGAGGAACGCCGGCGGTGAGGGAACCGCGCCGGTTCGGGGTCGGCCTGCTGGTCCCCGTGGCAGCCGCGGCCGCGGCCGTGGTGGTCGCGGCCCTGCTCGTGCTTCCCGAGGCGCTCGAACGCGACCCCGCGACCACGGCGCGGGTGGTGGCGGCGCGCGGGACGCTGGAGGTTCTCGCCGCGCACCTCGCCCGGATCCCGCCGGAGCGGCGTGCGGCGGCCGTCGCCGCGCTGTCCGGGCCGTGGCCCGGAACGCTGCGGCTGGTCGGACCCGGGTCCGCGGTTCCGGTGCCGGGCGGCGACGGCGGGAACCCGCCCTGGCCGGCGCGGGTGGGCCCCGGCGGCGAGACCGTGTGCCCTGGTGGCGGCGCGGGTTCCGGATGCGTGCTGGCGGTGCCGCTGCCTGGAGCGGCGAGCGGGGTCGGTCTGGCGCTGCGGCTGCCGCCGGGATCGCCGGGATCGCGGGGTGGACTCCGGTTCGTCGTCTTCGGCCTGCTGGTGGTCGCGGTGTCGCTCCTCCCCGCCGTGCTCGTCTCGCAGCGGCTCGCGGAGGACCTGCGGCGACTCGAACGGGGCGTGGCCGGCGTGGCCGCCGACGAGCCCCGGGAGGCGGGTGCGGCGGACTCGCCGCTGCGGCCATCGGAGTCGGATGACGAGTTGGCGTGGCTGGCGTGGACCTACGAGTCGCTCCACGACCGGTTCGCGGAGGAGGTGCAACGGTACCGTCGCGCGCGTTCCCGCGTGGCCCGCGCCGACCAGGACAAGATCGATTTCCTGGCGGTGATGAGCCACGAACTGCGCACGCCGCTGAACACGATCCTCGGCTTCTCCGACCTGCTGCTCGAGGGGTTGGAGGGCTCGATCAACCCGGGCCAGCGGGAGGACCTGCGGATCATCCGGGAGAGCGGCGACCATCTGCTGGGCCTGGTGAACGACATCCTCGACCTGTCGGCGTTGCGGGCCGGCCAGGTCCGGGCGGAGTTCACCGAGGTCGACCTCGGAGCGCTCGGCCGGATGGTGCTGGAGGAGGCGGAAGGGCAGCGACGGGACAAGCCGGTGCAACTGCTGGGCGGGTTTCCGGAGGAGCGGCTGGTGGTGCGCGCGGACCCGCGGCTCCTGCGGCGCGTGTTGCAGAACGTCGTGGGCAACGCGCTGAAGTTCACGCGGCAGGGGGAGGTGAGGCTGACGATCCGGCGGGCGGGGGAGTGGGCGGAGATGGAGGTTCGGGACACGGGTCCCGGGATCGCCCCGGACGCGCTGCAACGGATCTTCGAGGCCTACGAGCAGGCGGGCGACGCCCGGGCGCGGCGCGAGGGTTCGGGGCTCGGCCTGGCGATCGCCCGGCAGTTCGTCGAACTGCACGGGGGACGGATCGAGGCGAGCAGCCGGGTCGGGCACGGCTCGGTGTTCACGGTGCGGATTCCGGTGGCCGGTCCTCCGGCGGAGGCGGGCGGTGCCTGAGAACCTCCCGGCGCGGATCGATCCCGCGGCGCTGCTCGTCGCCGTGTGGCGGCGCTGCGCGACGGCCGGTCTGGCGCTGGCGGCCGTCGTGGTCGGCGGCGCGCTGCTGTTCGGCGCCGGCTCGGCGCTCGCGCGCACGCTGGAGGCCGCCACCGCCCTCTGCCTGGCGCTGGCGCTGGCGGGCTGCTTCGCGGTCCTGCGCCTCGACCTGTGGCCGATGCTCCGGCGCCTGGTCGGCGCGATGCTGCGGGAGGAGGCGACGGCGGCGGCGCAACAGGCCGCGCTGGCGGTGCGTCTGGCGGCGTACGGGGGACGACTGGGACGACTGCTGGCGTGGCTGTTCCTCGTCCTGTTCCCGGTCTCGCTCGCGCTCGCCATCGCCGCGGTGGGCGCGCCGTGGAGCCACTTCGTGTCGCTGCTGCCGGCTGCCGTGCTGGCGGCGCCGATCGCGGCGGCCGCGGCGCGGTTCGTCACCGGCCGGGCGATCGGCCCGCGCCTGGCCGACCTGCCGCGGCCGGCGAGCTCGTCCGCCTTCCGCGGCTCGCTGGCCACCGGCGTCTCGGTGATGCTCGTGTTGCCGGCGGCGGTGGCGGCGCTGGTCGGGGTGCTGTACGTCCCGCTGGAGGAGACGGCCGCGGGCGAGCGGGAATGGCGGTTGTCGCGCGCATCGGCGGCGGCGGCTCTGGCGGCGTCCCCGGATGCCGTGGCGGCGCTGGAGCCCGCCGCGGCTTCGCCGCGCGGCGCATCCGGCGCGGCGCGAATTTCGGACTGCGCGGCGCCGCGACAAGGCTGGGCGGCGGAGGTGTGCGCGGCCCTGGCGCGCGCCCGCTTCGCCGAAGCCACCTCGTGGATCGCCGCCGGCGGCGATTGGGGCTGGGCCGCGGCGCCGCGCCCCTCCGCGGAGGGCGCGACGGGCGCCGTCGTGTTGTGGGACCCGCTCCCCGCTCCCGCCGCCGTGCCCGCCTGGCTGCTGTGCGCGTTGGCCCTCGTCCTGATCGGCGCGCACCTCGCCGGAGCCGCCGCCGGGCGGCGGCTCGGGCGGTCGCTGGCCGCGCTGGCCGATACCATTGCCCGGGCCGACACGATGCGGGGACCGGTCGCGCCGCCCGCTCCGCGCAGCCGGGTCCGGGAGGTGGCGCGCCTGCAGGAAGCGGTGGCCGGTCTCGCCGGACGTCTCGCCGCGATGCGCGAGGACGAGGAGCGCGCGTTGCGCGTGCTCGAGGAGACCTACCGCGTGCGGACCCAGTTCCTCGCCTCGGTGAGCCACGATCTCAAGGGACCGCTCAACGCGATCCTCGGCTTCTCGGAACTGCTGCTGCGCGGGGTCGAGGGACCGCTGGCGCCGGCGCAGCGCGAGGATGTCCGGTTGATCCACCGTGCGGGAGACGAACTGCTGTCGATCATCAACAGCATCCTCGATTCGGCCAAGCTCGACGCAGGCCGGCTCGAACTGCACCGCGAATGGACCCCGTCGGTGGAGTTGATCTCCGACGCCGCGGCGCACGCCCGCGAGCTGGCCGGCGGCAAGAACGTGGCGGTCGAGGTTCAGACGCAGGCCGGCCTTCCGCCCCTGCACGTCGACCCGCACCGCCTGCGGCAGGCGATCCGGGCGCTGATCTCGAACGCCGTCAAGTTCACCGAGCAGGGGACGGTGCGGTTGCGGGGGTGGGTCGAACGGCGGCCCGACGGCACCGGCGAGTTCCGGCTCGACGTGATCGACCAGGGCCCCGGCATCGCCGAGGACGACCGGAGCCGGATCTTCCACGCCTTCGAACAGCTCGACACCTCGGTGCGGCGGACGGCCGGAGGCACGGGGCTCGGCCTGTTCATCGCCAAGCGGCTCGTGGAGCTGCACGGCGGCAGGTTGTGGTTCGAGAGCGTCGTCGGCCGCGGCTCCACCTTCTCGCTGGCGGTGCCGGTGCCCAAGGAGGAGCCCGGCGGGTCCGTTCGGGAACGCGCCGGCCGCCGCTCCCCGGGAGGGAAGCCGGTCCCTTGACCGGCGGCGGCCGTTCGGCGCGGCGAACCGTCTGGCCGCTCGCCGGGGCGGAAACCGGCTGGCTCCAACGGAGCGGCCGGGCGTCTCCGGCGGAGCCCCCGTGCATCGCCTCGGGCGGGGCCTGCGAGGGCGCGCCGCGCGCTCGCCGGCATCGCGGGACGGCGGGTGAACGATTGCGATCTGCGCTTTCGACAGGCTGGGGTAGGATGGTGTCGACGGGGCCGGTCGCGCGTGCGGGACGCACGACGGCGTTCTTCCCGGGCCCCGGGCGGCGCCGGCGGGCGGCACCGCGGCGGCGAGGAAACCGGAGGCGGATCCCCGCGCGGAGGTCGGTCGATGGGACGATGGGCGACGGCGGCTTCGTGGCTCGCGGTCTTGGGAACTCTGGCTCCGGCCTGCGGCGATTCCGGCGGGGACGGCGACGTCGCGGATGCGGCGGACGTCGTCCCGGACGAGGCGGCGGAAGGGACGGATGCCGTTCCGGACGAGACGTCCGAGGCCGTCCCGGACGACGGGGCGGGGGAGGGCGACGCTGCGGCGGACGCCGCGGACGCGGACGCGGACGCCGAGGCGGACGTGCCGGCCTGCCGGCGCACGGGGGGGCGTTGCTTCTCGTTCGCGCAGATCACCGATCTGCACGTCGGCGAGGGGCGGGACGACTACGGCACGCCGGGGTGGGACGACGCCGGCGGGGCGGAGGACGAGCGGACGGCGGCGCTGCGGTTCGCGGTGAGTTCGATCAACCTGGCCATCGAGGAGTACGACATCCGCTTCGTGGCGGCGACGGGCGATTTCGCGGACAGCGGGGAGCGGTCGGAGATGGAGAAGGCGCGGGACATCCTGGACCAGCTCCGCGTGCCCTACCTTCCGGCGATCGGGAACCACGACATGTGGCCGTACACGAGCGCCGAGGAGGCGCCCGAACCGTGCGGGGATCGGATCTTCGAGGAGGTGTTCGCCGACCACTTCGAAACGCTCGAGGTGTTGTTCGACGGTTTCACGAAGGCGCCGACGCCCACGTACGATCCCGCCTGCCGCTGCGAGTCGCACTTCCAGAACTACGGCTTCGACTACGAGGGGTTCCATTTCATCACGCTCGACATGGGCACGCGGGAGCATGCGCCGTTCGGGTACTCCGGGGTCCACTCGGAGTCGGAGCTGCACGATTTCGCGGGCGGGACGTGGCCGTGGTTCGAGGGGCATCTGGCGGCCACGGCGACGCCGGGCGCCCGCAACACGTTCGTGTTCCTGCACCATCCGCCGATCGTGACGACCGCGGGCCTGCTCGACTGCCTCAGTCCGGAGGAGACGGGGCGGCTGGAGGCGCTGTTGCGCAGCGACGGGATCCGCGGCGCGGTCTGGGGCTTCTTCGCCGGGCACCACCACGTCGACTACGCGATGTCGGTGTACGACGGCCAGCATGTGATCGTGATGCCGGCGACGAAGGACGGCGCGGTGCGCGTGGTCCAGCTTTTCGGGGACGGTCGCGTGGAGTACGGGACGTTCCTGTAGGCGGCCGCGGTGCGGCGCGGCGACGCCGGCCCGGCGATCCGTCGCCGCGGGCTTGACCCGGTGCCGACCGCCGCCGTATGGAGGAGCATGCCGCTCGACGTCAAGCTGCGCCGGGAACTGGAGGCCGTGGTCGGAAAGGCGTGGGTGTCCGAGGACCCCGCCGACCAGCTCGCGTACTCGCGGGATCTCTGGCCGAAGGCGCTGCTGTGGCTGCGGGCGGGGAAGCACACGGTGCACCCGCCGCAGGCCGTCGTCTGGCCGGGGTCGGTGGCGGAGGTGCAGGACGTCGTGCGCCTGCTCGCCCGCCACGGCGTGCCGCTCGTGCCGTTCGGGGCCGGGTCCGGCGTCTGCGGCGGCACGCTGCCGCTGCGCGGGGACGTGCTGCTCGACCTCAAGCGCCTGTCGCGCATCCGGGGGATCGACGCGGAGCGGCGGCTGGTCGACGTGGAAGCCGGGGTGATCGGCGAGGACCTGGAACAGGCGCTGCTGCGGCACGGCTTCACCTGCGGGCACTTCCCGTCCTCGATGTACTGTTCCAGCGTCGGCGGTTGGCTGGCGACCCGCGGCGCCGGGCAGATGTCGACCCTCTACGGCAAGATCGAAGACCTCGTCTCGGAACTGGGCATCGTCACCGGCGACGGGACCTACCGCACCGTGCCGGGGCGGCCCGGACGCGGGCGTGGGCCGGGCTTCTGCCAGTTGCTGGTCGGCAGCGAGGGGGCGTTCGGCATCGTGACCGACGCCCGCCTGCGGCTGCATCCGGCCGCCGAGGCGCGCCGCTTCCGCGCGCTGCGGTTCTCGAGCCTCCAGCACGGGATCGATGCCGTGCGCCGTCTGCTGCAGGCGGGGCTCCGGCCGGCGGTGGTCCGGCTGTACGATGCGATCGACAGCGTGATCCTGCGGATGGGCGCGGTGGAGAGCGAGCCGGCGCCGGCCGGTTCGCTCGCCGCGCGGCTCAAGGCCACGGGCAGGTCGCTGGTGCACGGTGTCCGGCAGCGCGCCACGCGCAAGCTGCTCGAGCGGCCCGTGTACCCGAACGCGGCCCTCGACCGCCTGCCCGACGCGGTCCTCGGAGGGTGCGTGCTGGTCCTGGTGTTCGAGGGTCGGGCCGGGGTGGCCGAGGCGGAGGAGCGCCTGACGCTCGACCTGCTCGCCGACACGGCGACGGATCTCGGCGAGTCGCTGGCGCGGCGCTGGTACGAGCATCGCTACGCGATCTCGTACCGCCAGTCCGGCGTGTTCGACGCCGGCGGCTTCACCGACACGATGGAGGTCGCCGCGACCTGGGACCGGCTGTTCGCCGTCTACGTCGCCGTGCGCCGTGCGTTGCGCCACAAGGTGCTGGTGCTGGCGCACTTCTCCCACGCCTACCACGAAGGGTGCTCGATCTACTTCACGTTCGTCGGGCCCGCCACGTCGAGCGAGCACGGCATCGACCGCTACGACGAGACGTGGCGGACCGCGCTGGCGGCCGTCGTCGAGGCGGGCGGCGTGATCTCCCACCACCACGGGGTGGGGGTGTCGAAGGCCGCGGCGATGGAGGGGGAGTACGGGCACGCCCTGCGCATCGCCTGGGCGCTCAAGCGCACCTTCGACCCGGCCGGCGTGCTCAATCCGGGGAAGCTGATCGGCTCCCGCGAGAAGGACGCCGCGCCGGTCGACGTCGCCCCCGTCGCCGGCGGACGCGGCGAGCGGCGCGGGCGCGTGCGCGAAGCGGCCGAGGCGGTCCGGCAGGCGCTCGAGGA
>JAAZOP010000214.1 GCA_012797735.1 Myxococcales bacterium | reverse complement strand
GCCGCGGCGGGCCGCGGCGACTCGGCGACCGTCGCGCGCTGCGCCGAGAAGGCCCTGGCGCTCGGACCGCCCCCCGACCGCCGTTTCGAACTGCATCGGGACTACGCCACCGCGCTCGGCTACCTCGGGCGGCGCGAAGACCAGGAACGCCAGATCGCCGAGGCGCTCGCCCTCGTGCCCGACGACGCCGCGCGCGCCCACATCCTGGCCGACCAGGCCGATCTGCTGTGGCGCACGGGGCGTGGGCAGGATGCGTTGGGCGTGGCGGCGCTGGCGGCCGAGGCGGCGCGCCGCGCGGGCGACGCCGAGGCGCTGACGCTGGTCTTGGGCTGGCAGATCGGCGTCCTGGCCGGCGCCGGCCGCCTGTCCGAGGCCCGGCAGGCTCTGGCGGAAGCGGAACGGGTCGGGCCTCACGTCTCACCCAGAGCCCGGGCTTTCCTCGTGGCGCAGCGCGCGGCCCTCGATGGCCTGGCGGGAGAACTGGTTGCCCGCCGCGACGCGTTCCAACAGGCGGTCCGTCTGTTTCGTGAAGCGAACGACCTGCGGAGGGCGGCCGGCGCGGAAGTGAACCTGGCCGATGTTCAGAACCGGATCGGCGCCTACTCCGAGGCGGCGTCGGCGCTGAAGGCTGCGGCGGAGAGCTGTCGACGACTCGGGCTGCGAGGTCGCGAGGGCTACGCCCTGTGCAACCTTGCCTACGCCCAGACGATGCTCGGCCTGGCACAGGATGCCCTGCACCACCTGGCGCAGGCTGCGAAGCTGGCGGTCTCGACCCGTGACGCCCGCCTGCACACCGTCGTTCGCGTGTATCGCGTCCGTGCGCTGCTGCGCGCGGGTCTGGTCGAGCAGGCCGTTGCGGAAGCGGAGGCGGCCGTCGGTTCCGCGGAGGCCGTCGGCAGGCCCGCGTGGCTCGTCCTGGCGCTCGCCGCCGCGGCGCGGGCCCACCTCACCGCCGGAGATCCGGTCACGGCGCTGGGCCTTTCGACGCGCGCCGTCGGTCTGCGCGACCGCCTGGGCGCGATCGAGGAGGACGAGTTGGAAGTGTTCCTCGTCCACGTCGAGGTGCTGCAGGCACTGGGCCGGGCGCAGGAAGCCGAGCAGTGGCGAAGCCGGGGCCGCGACCGGCTCTGGGAGATCGCAGGACGCATTTCGGATCTGACCTGGCGCGCACGCTTCCTGCGCGACGTGCCCACCCATCGGGCGCTGGTCGAGGACGCCGGCGGCTAGTGAGGCGGCTCGGGATCGATCACCCCGACCAGGCCGTCGCGCGCGATCCGCGAGACGGCGGGGAACGCCTTCGCGGGCAGCGGGCGGCCGATCGCGAAGATCTCGCCATCGATCCGGCCGTCGTTGAAGCCGAGCGGATCCGTGCGGGAGATGTCCTCGTCCCAACCCGCGTCGTCCACCGCGTTCTGCGCGTACGCCCCGTACGACCGCTCCCCTCCCGCCACCGTGATTCCGGCGAGGTCCACCGCGCCCATGCCGGTGCCGCCCATGTCCAGCAACAGGCCGATCCGCGCGTTGTTCAGCAACTGCGCGCCGTGGATCGACACGGCCCCCTTCGGCCGAGCGACCTGGATCCCGTCCCCCGCGCGAACCTCCTCCAGCGTTCCGCAGTCCTGGCAACCCCACTCCGTGCCGGTCACGTCCGTGTCGGCGATCGTCACCGCCTCCGGCTCGATCAGCGCCACCCCCGCGAAACGGTTGTTCTCCAGCAGCGCCGGCGCTCCCGTCGCTCCCCGCAACTCGAACGAGCGCACGCCCTGCGCCCACACCGCCGCCGCCCCGCACTCGCGCACCGCCAGACCCGCGTGCGTCGCCTCGCCCCCCTGCTGCGCCACCCCGAAGTGCAGGCCCCGTTCCACCACCAGACCCGTCGTCTCCACCGTCGAGCCCCCCAGGAACGCCGCGCCGAACGTCGGCGGCCCGGTCCAACTCCGCGTCTCGTCGTACGTCGTCTCGATCGGGAAGGCGTGCGGCATCCGCAGCCCGCGAATCGCCACGTCGGTCAACTGCACGGTGGCCGCATGCGTCACCAGCCCCGCCAGCCCGCTGTCCTCCACCACGCCCGTCGACCAGGCGATGTCGTCATCGATCATCACGCCGCCGATCGCCGCGAATCCGCGGATCGTCACCCCCTCGAGCGTCACACGGCCTCCGTGCACGATCACCAGCCCGTGCGTCGCCTCACCGTCCGGGTCGGCCGCCGACGGGTCCGAACTCCGCAGTTCTCCGGCCGTGTGCAGGCCGTCCAACGTGACGTTCGTCAGTTCCAGGCCGGACAGGTTCTCCGCCCCGACGCCCACCCCCCGCGACGCCTCGACCGCCAAGTCCTTCAACTGCGCCCGACCTGCGCCCGAGCCGCGCACCGCGATGCCGTAGTTCGACGAGGAGCGGATTGTCAGGCCGGTGACCGACGTCGTCTGCGTGCCCGCCGCCTGCACGGTCAGCACCGGCCGCCGCACCCCCTCGTCCGCGGGCGTCGCCAGCACCGCCCCGGCTTCGCCCCGCAACCGGACGCCGGCCGGCACCGTGAACGTGCCTTCGACCACGCACCCCGCGCCGACCACCACCTCCGCCCCGGTCGTCTGTGCATCCGCCAGCGCCGACTCCAGGTCTCCCTGGTTGCAGACCGGCATTCCGTCGCCGGGAACCTCGAGTTCCACGGGCGCGTCCGCCAGCGTCCCGTCGACGTCTCCCGCTCCGTCGCCGGTGGCGTCCGCCGGGGGAGCGTCGCCCCGGCCACCGTCCTCGGGCGCGGTCGAACCGTCGAGGTTGGTCCCGCACCGCAGCGCGCAGACCGCAGCGAGACACGCGAGCACGATCCCGATTCCGCGTTGCATCATCCCGGCCTCCCTCGCCTGTCCGGCGAATTCATGCTGACCCGCCCGATCCGATCTGTCAAGGAAGCCCCCCGGGCCTCCGCGGGATCGCGGAACGGCGGCTTGAAACCGCCGCCCCGCGGCGCGCTATACTCGCCGCCGGCCCGGGTGGCGGAACCGGCAGACGCCGGGGGCTTAAACCCCCCTGACCCGACCGGGTCGTGCGGGTTCGACTCCCGCCCCGGGCACCTTGCCGAGCGGCCGCATCCGGCGGCGACCCCGCGGCCGGCCCCGCCGCCCGCCCCGCGGCTTGCCTCCGCCGGCCCCCTTGGCTATTCCTGTTCCGCTCGCGGACACTCGCACGACGCCGGCCGCGGACGGAGCCCGGCGGGGAGGAACCATGCATCGCTCGGCCCTGCTTTTCCTGCCGATCGTCTTCATCGTCGCCGGGTGCCGGCGGCCGGCCGCGGAGCCGCCCGCCCGCGACGTTGCCGGTGCGGCTCCGGCGGCCGCCGGAACGGACGCCGCCGGGCCCACCGCCGGTGAGGAACCTCTGCTGCCCGTCGTGCCGCCGGCCCCGCTCGCCGGCCCGCCCGAGTCGGCCGGCATGCCGTCGCTCGGCGGCTCCGGGGCGCCGTCGGGCTTCGAGCAGTTCTACACGGGCCAGGCGCCGGTCTACCGCGCCGCGGGCACGCCGCCGTCGCTCCCGATCCCGGAGGCGGTGCTGCGCGCCGACCCGGTCGTCGCCGCGGGACGGCTCGCCGGCGACGGCCTGGACGACGCGGCGCTCGACCGCCTCGCACAGATCGGATTCGTCGTCCTCACCGCACCGCACGCGATCGCCCGCGAGGACTACGGCGACGCCTACAAGGAGTTGCAGGCCGCCGAGGTGCCGATCTTCGTTTCCGCGGACGCGGCGCTGCACCTGTACCACCTGTTGTTCGATGCGCTCCTGATGCGGATCGAGACCGAACACCTGGCCGGTCTCCTCGGCCGGCTGCTCGACGCGCTGCGCGAGCGGGCCCGGGCCGCGGCCGGCGACCCGGGCTTCCTCGGCGAGGCCGCGCTGGCCAACCTCGCGTTCCTCGACACCGCCCGGCGCCTCCTCGACCCGCAGGCCGCCGTCGACGACCGCGTGCAGGCGACGGTGGACGCCGAGCTGGCGCTCGTCGCCGGTCGCGCCGGCACGGCGACCAGCCCGGTGTTCCGCTACGACGAGGACTACACCCAGTACGTCGTTCGCGGTCACTACACCCGGACCAGGACGCTCGAGCGCTACTTCCGCGCGATGATGTGGCTGGGCCGGATGTCGTTCCTCGTGCGCGCCCGCGAGGACCCCGAACCGTCCGGGACGATCCCCCTCGAACTCGCGCGCCGGCTGGCCGTCCAGTCGCTGCAACTGGTGGAGTGGCTGCGGGAGGCGCAGGTCGACGGCACCGCGGCGATGCACGCCTGGTCCCGGATCTACCGCGTCACCGCCTTCTTCGCGGGGTTCGCCGACGACCTGACGCCGATGGAGGTGTCGCTCGCCGCCGAACGCGCCCTCGAGGAGTTGTGGGCCGTGCGGATGCTCGACGGTCCGGAGGCGGTCGACCGGCTGCGGCTCCGGATCGCGGCCATGCGAACCCCCCGCCTGCTGACCGGCACGGGGCGCAGCGCCGTCCAGGCGCCGCCCGATGCGCTCTCCGCCCGCGACCGACGGCTCGTCGCCGGCGCCGGCCTGCGCCTGTTCGGCCAGCGCTACACGCCCGACGCCGAGTTGATGTCGCGGCTCGCCTACCCGGCGGTCGGACGCCACACCGGCACCGGCGAGCCCTTCACCCTCGTGCCGGCCGCCGGCGGCGGCGTGCGCGGCTTCGCCCGCGGTCTCGACGTCTTCGCCCGCCTCGGCGCCCCCACCGCTCGCACGATCCTGCACGAGCTGGGCGACGACGCCTACGAGGGCTACGACGCGGCGTTCGAGGCCGCCGCGGAGATCTTTCCCCCCGCGGGCGATTCCGCCTGGCGCGCCAACCTGTACTGGGCGTGGCTCGAAGTGCTCCGCGAGCTCGCCGCGCCCGCCGCTCCGCCGACCCAGGCGTTCCAGACCACGCCCGCCTGGTCCGGCCGCCTGCTGTCCTCCGCGCTCGCCTCCTGGGCCGTCCTGCGGCACGACACCATCCTGTACGCGAAGCAACCGTACGCGCCCAAGGGCCTCGTCGCCGAACGTCCGGCCGGGCTGGTCGAGCCGTACCCCGAGGTGTTCGCGCGGCTGGCGGCCCTGACCCGCATGACCCACCGAGCGCTCGGCGACCTGAAGCTCGTCGCCGACGGCTCCGAGGCGTCTGCGGTGCTGGACGAGTTCGAGCGGGCCTTCGCCCGGCTGGCGGCGATCGCCGTCGCCGAGGTCGAAGACCGGCCGCTCGACGACGCCCAGCGGGCGGACCTGGCCGGCTTCCCCGAACTCTGTCGGGATCTGCTGGACCGCGTGGCCGCCCTCTTCCCGGCCGGGGGCGACGGTGTGCCGGCCATCGACCTGCGCCCGACGCTCGTCGCCGACGTGATGACGAACGCGGAGACGGGCGAGGTGCTGGAGGAGGCGAGCGGCCCGCTGGATCTGCTGCTCGTCGCGGCGCGCAATCCCGGCACCGCCGATCTGTTCGTGGCCGGCGGTCCGATCGCGTCGTACTTCGAGTTCCGTCGTCCGATCGCCGAGCGCCTGACGGACGCGGAGTGGCGCGCCCTGCTCGGTTCCCCCGCCGCGCCGCCGCCCCCGTCCTGGACCTGCGCCTGGCGCGTCCCGTGCGCCGCCGCGGCGCCCGCGCCCTGACGCCGCCGTTTCTACGTCCCGCGCAGCCGGTCGAGGAAGGAGACGCCGTGGCCGGTGCCCGGCACCCCGAAGAAGTGCGCCACGGTCGCGCCGACGTCGGCGAAACTGTCCCGGAGGCCGAGGTCGCCGCCCGGCCCGCCGCCGCTGACCAGGGCCACCACCGGCACGTACTCCCGCGTGTGGTCCGTCCCCGGGGTGGTCGGGTCGCAACCGTGGTCGGCCGTGATCACCAGCAGGTCGCCGGGTCGCAGCGTTTCGAGCAGCGTGCCGAGGTGCACGTCGAACGCCTCGAGCGCCCGGGCGTAGCCCGGCGCGTCGTTGCGGTGCCCGAACGTCATGTCGAAATCGACCAGGTTGACGAACACCAGCCCGCGTCCGGCGGTGCGCGCCAGTTCGATCGTCCGCCGGCAACCGTCGTCGTTGCCCTCGGTGTGGATCGACTCGGTGACCCCGCGCCCGGCGAAGATGTCGTGGATCTTTCCCACGCCGATCACCGGCCAGCCCGCCCCGGCCAGCGCCTCGAGGACCGTGGGGCGGGGCGGCGGCATCGCGTAGTCGCGCCGGTCGTAGGTCCGCCGGAACGCCCCGGGCGAACCCTCGAACGGGCGCGCGATGACCCGGCCGATGTGGAACGGGTCGATGATCTCGCGGGCGATCGCGCAGGCCCGGTACAGCTCCTCGAGCGGCACGACGCCGGTGTGGGCCGCGATCTGGAACACCGAGTCGGCGCTGGTGTAGAGGATCCACTTCCCCGTCGCCAGATGCTCGGCCCCCAGCTCCTCGAGGATCTGCGTGCCGGAGGCGGCCTTGTTGCCCAGCACGCCGCGGCCCGTGCGTCGCACGAACGGCTCGACGATCTCCGGGGGAAACCCGTGGGGGAAGGTCGGGAACGGACGATCGTTGGGCACGCCGGCCAACTCCCAGTGGCCGGTGGTCGTGTCCTTCGCCGGACTCCGTTCCGCCATCCGCCCGGTCCACGCCGCGGGCGCCGCCGCGGGCGGGACGCCGCGAATCCGGTGGGCGTTGCCCAACCCCAGCCGTTCGAGATGCGGCAGCCGCAGGCCGCCCACCGCTTCGGCGACGTGCCCGAGCGTGTCGGTGCCGGCGTCGCCGAAGGCGGCGGCGTCGGGCAGCGCACCCGCCCCGACGGAATCCAACACGATGAGAAACGCTCGCCGGTCGTCCATCGCACCCGTCCCTAACCGCTCCCCCGGCGCCGGTCAACCCCGCGCCGCAACGGCGCGCGTGGAACCGTCCCGGCCGCGGCGCCCGTCCGCCGCGCCGCCGGCGGCCGTCTCAACGGTGCTTGAGCGAGGCGCGGATCAGGTCCAGGTTCATCCGGGCGATGAAGTCCATCGAGACTTCCTTCGGACACGCCGCCTCGCACTCGCCGTGGTTCGTGCACGACCCGAAGCCGGCCTGCTCCATCGCCGAGACCATCGTCCGCACCCGTTCGAAGCGTTCCGGCTGGCCCTGCGGCAGCAGCCCGAGATGGGCGAGCTTGGCCGAGGTGAACAGCATGGCGGAGGCGTTGGGACAGGAGGCGACGCAGGCCCCGCATCCGATGCAGGCGGCGGCGTCCATCGCCCGTTCCGCGTTCTCCTTGGGCACCGGGATCGCATTGGCCTCCGGCGCGGCTCCCGTGCGGATCGAGATGTAGCCGCCCGCCGTGATGATCGCGTCGAAGGCGCTGCGGTCGACGACCAGGTCCCGGATCACCGGGAAGGCCTTGGCCCGGAACGGCTCGATGTAGATCGTGGCGCCGTCGCGGAACGAGCGCATGTGCAGCTGGCACAGGGTCGTGCCGCGCTCGTGACCGTGCGCGTACCCGTTGACCACCGCGCCGCACATGCCGCAGATCCCCTCGCGGCAGTCGTGGTCGAAGGCGATCGGCTCCTCGTTCTTCGCGATCAGCCGCTCGTTGACGATGTCCAGCATCTCGAGGAACGAGGTATCGGGACTGATGTCGTCGGCGGGATAGGTCACCAGCCGCCCGGGCGCCTCGGGCCCCGCCTGGCGCCAGACCTTGAGCGTGAAGTTCATGGCTCGCCTCTCCTCCGCGCTACTTGTAGCTGCGCTGCGCCGGCTTGACGTAGTCGAAGCGCAGCGGCTCCTTGTGCATGTCCGGGACCGCGCCGTCGCCCTTGAACTCCCAGGCCGCCACGTACGCGAACCGCTCGTCGTCCCGCTTCGCCTCGCCGTCCTCCGTCTGATGCTCCTCGCGGAAGTGGCCGCCGCACGATTCCTCGCGGTGCAGCGCGTCCCGCACCAGGAGCTCGGCGAACTCCAGGAAGTCCGCGACCCGCGTGGCCTTCTCCAGCGTCTGGTTCAGCGTGTCGGCCGTGCCGGTCACCCGCAGGTTGCGCCAGAACTCGTCCCGGATCTTGGGGATCTCTTCGAGCGCCCGTCGCAGGCCGGCGTCATTCCGGCCCATGCCGCAGTGGTTCCAGACGAGCTTGCCGAGCTGCTTGTGGAACGAGTCCGGGGAGCGTTCGCCGCGGATCCCCAGCAGCTTCGTGATCCGCCCCCGCGCCTGCTCCTCCGCCGCCGCGAACTCGGCGTGGTCGACATCGACTTTGCTCTTGCCGGCCGTCGCCAGGTAGTCGCCGATCGTGTAGGGGAGCACGAAGTAGCCGTCCGCGAGCCCCTGCATCAGCGCGCTGGCGCCGAGCCGATTGGCGCCGTGGTCGGAGAAGTTCGCCTCGCCGATCACGAACAACCCCGGCAGGTTCGACATCAGGTTGTAGTCGACCCACAGCCCGCCCATCGTGTAGTGGCTGGCCGGGTAGATCCGCATCGGTTCGCGGTACGGATCCTCGGCCGTGATCTTCTTGTACATGTGGAACAGGTTGCCGTAGCGCTCTTCGATGACCGGCCGCCCGAGGCGTTCGAGCGCTTCGGCGAAGTCGAGGTAGACGCCGAGGCCGCCCGGCCCCACCCCGCGACCCTCGTCGCAGACCGCCTTGGCCGCGCGGGAGGCGACGTCGCGCGGCACGAGGTTGCCGAACGCCGGGTAGCGCCGCTCGAGGAAGTAGTCCCGCTCGGCTTCCGGGATCTGGCTCGGCGGCCGCGTGTCGCCCTTGTTCTTCGGCACCCAGATCCGGCCGTCGTTGCGCAGCGACTCGCTCATCAACGTCAGCTTCGACTGGTGGTCGCCGGTGACCGGGATGCACGTCGGGTGGATCTGGGTGAAACACGGGTTGGCGAAGAAGGCGCCGCGCCGGTGCGCCCGCCAGATCGCCGTCACGTTGCACCCCTTGGCGTTCGTCGAGAGGTAGAACACGTTGCCGTAGCCGCCCGTGCCGAGCACCACGGCGTCCCCCGCGTGCCGCTCGATCTTCCCCGTGATCAGGTCGCGCGTCACGATGCCCCGCGCCCGGCCCTCGACCACCACCAGGTCCAGCATCTCGCAGCGCTTGTGCAGTCGGACCCGGCCCGCCGCCACCTGGCGCATCAGCGCGGAGTAGGCTCCCAGGAGGAGCTGCTGGCCCGTCTGCCCGCGGGCGTAGAAGGTGCGCGAGACCTGTGCGCCGCCGAACGAGCGGTTCTCCAGCGTGCCGCCGTACTCGCGCGCGAACGGCACCCCCTGCGCCACGCACTGGTCGATGATCGCGTTCGAAACCTGCGCCAGCCGGTAGACGTTCGCCTCGCGGGCCCGGTAGTCGCCCCCCTTGACCGTGTCGTGGAACAGGCGCCAGATCGAATCGCCGTCGTTCGGGTAGTTCTTCGCCGCGTTGATCCCGCCCTGCGCCGCGATCGAATGCGCGCGCCGCGGGCTGTCCTGGAAGAAGAAGCAGTCGACCGCGTACCCCAGCTCGGCGAGACTCGCCGCCGCCGACGCTCCCGCCAGGCCGGAACCGACGACCAGGATCCGGTACTTCCGCTTGTTGGCGGGGTTGATCAGCTTGAGGCGGAACCGGTGCTGATCCCACTTCTGCTCGATCGGCCCCTCGGGGACCTTGCCATCCAGCATCATCGCCACGCCCTCCGCTAGACCGGGCGGACCCAGCCGGCCAACACCGCAACGGGCACCGCCGCCATGCCGCAGCCCACGAGCAGCGCGAACGCCGCCGCCAGGAACCGGCGCCACCGGTTGTACCGCGGATGCGCCGCGCCCATCGTCTGCAACATGCTCCACACGCCGTGGTACAGGTGCAGCGCGACCATCAGCACCGCCAGCAGGTAGACCGCCGAGGTCCACGGCACCTGGAATCCGTGGACGACGTTGTTGTAGACGTCCGTCCCGTCGAAGTGCGGCGCCGACGGGTGCAACTGCCCCGTCGTGAAGTGCAACAGGTGGTAGACCACGAACACCCCGATGATCGGACCGCCCCACCGCATCGTGCGCGCCGCGTACGTCGTCTCCCGGTAGCGCCGGACCGCGTACCCCTCGGGCCGCGCCGCCCAGCTCTGCAATGTCACCTGCGTCGCCGACAGGATGTGCAGCACCGCCGAGAGCAGCAGGACGCCACGGAACGCCCAGAGGAAGGCCCCCGTCCCCTTGAGAAACCGGGCGTACGCATTGAGCTTCTCCGGCCCGAGGAAGATCTGCAGGTTGCCGAGCATGTGCACCGTGACGAAGCCGAAGACGATGAAGCCCGTGACGGCCATCACCACCTTCTTGCCCACCGAGGTGCCGTAGAAGGTCATCACCTTCGTCGTCATGACGTCCCTTTCCTTCGCCCCGCCGGGTGGTCTCGCCCGCTCGCCGTGCACCGGGCGCCCGCCCCGGGTCCGACGGCCGCGGCCTATACTCCGGTCCAGCGGCGATGTCCACCGTCCGGAACGCCTTGTGCCGGAACGCCCCGCCGCGGCCGTGCGCGGCCGCGCGCGTCGCGCCTCAGAGCAGTCCCGCCAGACGCCGCTCGATCGAATCCGCGAGCCTCGACGCCTCGTCGACCTGGACCGAGACCAGCCGCTGCGCGTCCTGCACCCGCCGCCGGTAGATCGCCGCGTCGCCCGTCGCTGCGGCGTCGCCGGCTTTCGCGGTGTCGACCTCCATCGCGGCGATGCGCCCGCGGAACTGGCCGAGCTGGAAGCGGATCTCCTCGATCTCGACGTTCTTGGCCGCCAGGTCGCGTTCGATCGATTCCCGCTCCGCCACCGCATCCCGCCAGCGACGAGCGGCCTTGCCGGCGGTCTCGAAGGCGATCGCCGTCGCCACGCCCCCGGGGTCGTTGCGCTGCAGCCGCGAGAGCTGCGCGCGAGCCTGCGCGAACTCCCCCTCCGCCTCCTGGGACTCGGCGTGCGCCCGCGCGAGCGCCGAGCGCAGCCCCTCGATCTCGCGCCGCCCCCGCGCCTCGTCCTGCGTCAGCTCGACGACCGCCCGGCGGAGCCGGTCGAGCGTGCCGCGGCCGTGTTCGAGGAACTCCTGGAGCTCCCGGTCCGCCCGCTCCAACGCCCCCTGGGCCCGGCGCAGCGCCTCGATCGCCGCCTCCAACCGCTCCAGATCCCGGCCGACCCGCGCGTCCCGCCGCGGCCCCGCGTTCTCCCAGCGGGCGCGCGCCTCGGCCAGCCGGCTCGCGTACTTGTCGACCGTGTCCGGCGGAAACCGCAACACCTCGCTGGCCGCCGTCCGGATCGTCGAGACCTGGCCGGTGTGCCGCTTCGACGCCAAGCGCCGCTCGCACGCCGCCAGCGCCTCGTCGAACTCGCGGGCGGAGGCGAACCGCTCCGCCGGCTCCTTCCGCAGCAGCTTCAGCACCAGCTCGTCGACCTCCGGCGGCACCTCCGGCCGCACCTGGCTCGGAGGCTTCGGCAACTCGTGCAGGTGCTGGTAGATCAGGCGCGCCGTCGATCCGGTGAACGGCAGCCGCCCCGTCATCATCTCGTAGAACACCACGCCCAGCGCGTAGAGGTCCGAGCGGGGCGTCACCTCCGCCCCCATCGCCTGCTCCGGCGACAGGTACTCCGGCGTGCCGAACACCTGGCCCGCCGTCGTCAGACGCTTGTCGCCCAACAGCTGCGCCAGTCCGAAGTCCAGCAGCTTCACCCCCTCGCCCCCGTCCTGCCGCCGCACCAGGAAGATGTTCTCCGGCTTGATGTCCCGGTGCAGGATCCCCAGGTCGTGCGCCCGCTGCAGGCCCAGGCACACCGGGTGCAGGATCTCCACCGACCGGCTCAACGTCACCGGCCCCCGCGTCACCACGTCCGCCAGGCTCTCCCCCTCGAGGTACTCCATCACCAGGTACACCAGCCCGTCCTCGGTCTCCCCGAAGTCCGTGACGTCGATCACGTTCTCGTGGTGGATCCGGTTCGCCGCCCGCGCCTCGCGCAGGAACCGCTCCTTGTGGATCGGATCCTCCGACAGCATGCGCGACAACACCTTCACCGCGACCGTCCGCTCGAGCTGCTCCTGGCGGGCCTTGTAGATCGATGCCATGCCCCCTTCGGCCACGCGCGCCTGGATCCGATAGCGTCCCCCGATCACCCGGCCGATCAGCGCGTCGACCTGTTCCACCAGCGCCGTACCGTCGATCGGACACCGCTCGACCATCCCGAGGAACTGGGAGTTGCACTGTGGACAGACGCGCATCGTCTCGCCGACCCCCGGCCGCCGGATTCGGAGGATACGGTCACCAGCCGCGCGTTGTAAAGGATGGCGTGCGGGCGCTTTACATCGGCGGTCCGTGGTGCAAGATCTCCGAATGCAGTCCCCGGAGGGACGAGGAGGAGTCCGATGAGAAACCGTCACACTGCGCGCCGTCGCCCGCCGACGGCCGGTCTCCGCGAGCCGGCCGTCCTGCTGCTCGCGCTGCTCGCCGCTGCCGCCTGTGGCAAGAAGGAGTCCGGCGGCCCGGGTCCCGCGCCCACCGCCGAGGTGGCTCCGTTGCCGCCGCCTCCCGAGGCGCAGGGCCAGAGAACTGCCGCCGAGTCGCCGGCCGGACCTTCCGCCGACGGCTCGACCGCCGCCGCGCCGGCCCTGCCCCCCGAATCTTCGGCCGGCGGCGCCGCCCTCTGGGTCACCGCCCCGAACCTCGGACGGTCCGTCGAACGTCTCGCCGCCCTGCTCGAGCGGCTGCGCGCCACCGGAGGCGACCTCGCCGCCCTGCTGCCCCCGCCCGGCGACCTGCGTTCGCAGGCCGAGCTGATGCTGCGCGGCGCCCTGTTCGGCCAGCTCCTCGGCCTCGGCGACCCGTCGGTCGTCGATTTCTCGCAGCCGGTCCGGCTGCGCCTGTCGTTCCCCTCCACCGGCGGTCCCAGCGTCGTGGTCTCGCTCGGCACCACCCGCCCGCTCGAGCCGATGCGCACCGCTTCGCTGTCCGGCGTCACCGCACCCGACGGGCGCTACCTGATCGGCCTGGGTGTCGAGCCCGACACCACCGCGGCCTGGCCCGCGGAGGAGCCGGACACCGCCGCCGAGGACCTGTATGCCGCCGTGCAGGCCCGGACCGCGCTCCCCGCCCTCGTCCGCGCCCTCGGCGAACTCCAGAACAGCGCCGCCCGCCTCGGCGGCGCCGAACCGCTGCCCCCCTGGCTCGGCGACTTCGTGCTCCAGGCCGTCCGCTTCGCGCTCGAGGCGGTCGGCATCGATCGGATGACCGTCGGCCTGTCGCTGCCGGCCGCCGAGGCCGATCCGCCCCTGCGCATGCGCTTCGGCCTGCGCACCGACCCCGCCAGCCCGATCGGCGCCGCGATGGTCGCGATGGGGGAGAATCCACCGGCCTTCGGCTTCCTCGAGGCGCTCGACGCCGGCGCCGAGATGTGGCTCGCCGTCCGCATGAACCCCGAAGCGGCCCGCCGCTACATGAAACTCCTGGTCGATCCGATGGAGCGCTTCGTCGGGGAGGCGCTCGCCGAGGAGTGGCGCGCCGGCGTGCTCGAGATCGTGCGAGCCATGGTCGAAGTCTACGAGACGTTCGACGGCCGGATGGCGGTCGCCTCCCGCACCCGGCCGGACGGCCTCGGCGGGTTCTCGATCGTCGCCGGCCACACCGGCGACGCGTCCGCCACCCGCGCCGCCTTGCGTCGCGGATTCGCCGCGGCCGCCTCGCTGCTCCAGTCGGTCTCCGACAAGTACTCGTTCGGCGCGACCATCACCTGGAAGGAGGCGGCCGCCAGGTCCGGCGGCACCGACCTCGACCGCCTGACCGTCGTCGTCCCTCGCGCCAGCGTCGGCAGCGCCGTGGCCGCCGCCCTGCAGCCCGGCACCGGCGACCTGCGCTGGGAGATCTCCGTCGCCGTCGCCTCCTCCGCGGTCGTCATGACCAGCGAGACCGACCCGGCGGTGCTGCAACGGATCCTCGCCGGCCGCGGCCAGGGCGGCGGCGCCGCCTCGGGCTCCGTCCTGGCCGCCCGGCTCGCCGCTCCCGAACCCGGCCTGATCGAACTCGGATGGGTCGACTTCTCCGCGAGCTTCCGCAACAACCCGGCCCTCGCCTGCCCGGCCGGCACGGCGTTCCCGGCAATGCCCATGCACATCCTGGCGTCGTTCGTCCCCGGTGGCTTCGAGATGAGCTTCGACGTCCTCCCCGAGGGGCTCGGCCAGGTCGGAGCGTTCGCCAAGGCGATGCAGGCCTGCACCCCCAAGACGGCTTCCGCACCGACACCCTGACGGGTTTCCGCCTCGAACCGTCCGGCCGGACGTTCGGCGGAACCGCGCCTTGCCCGTCCGGCCGTTCCGTGCAAATCTGACCCCCGGACGCACGCGCGACGCGGAGGGAGCCGCGCCGCGCGGGGAGGGACCCAGCATGCGAACGACGATCCGGCCGCTCCTGCTGACCGCCTGCCTCGCCCTCGCCACGGCCGCCTGCAGCGACGACGACTCGACCCACGACGCGACCGACGACGCCGGCGCCGACGACGTCGCGACCCCCGATGACGCGGGCCCGGACGACGGCACCGCGGAAGGGACCGATGCCGACATCGAGGACGACGGCGGTGCCGGTGGCGACGCCGACGTCGAGGACGACGATGGTGCCGGCGGCGACGCCGGCGGCGACGCCGACGCGGACGTGTCCGCCGGCACGTGCGCCGAACCCCGGCCGCTCGCCTGCGGCGACCGATGGACCGCGGAGAGCACCGTCGCCGGCGCCTCGTCGCTGGATCGCTACTCCTGCACCTCCTACCCCGAGACCGGCCGGGAGGTCGTCTACTCCCTCCCGGGCACGACCCTCAACCGCGTCACCGTCTCGATGACCCCCGCCGGCGGCGAGGACCTCGACCTGTTCCTCCTTCCGGCCGACTGCAACCCCGCCGCCTGCCTCGGCGCGAGCACCTCCACCGGAGCCGAGTCGCTGACCTTCTCCGCCGAGGCAGGGACGTCGTACCGGATCGTCGTCGACGGGTTCGAGGGCGCCGCGGGCGGCTACACCCTCGCCGTGACCTGCGCCGCCGGCGAGTTGTGCGACAACGGCACGGACGACAACGGCAATGGCCTCGCCGACTGCCTCGACTCCCAGTGCTGGGCCGCCGCGGCCTGCCTCGAGCGCTGCACCGGCGGGAACGACGAGGACCGCGACGGCTTGGTCGATTGCCGCGACCGCACCGACTGCGGCGCCGATGCCGCCTGCGTCGAGCGGTCCTGCGGCGACGGCGCCGACAATGACGGCGACGGCGCGACGGACTGCGACGACTGGGACTGCGTCGCCAGTCTCGACTGCCCCGCCGGCTCCGGCGGCGTCGGCGACCCGTGCACGTCGCACGCCGATTGCGCCGACCGCGCCTGCCTCCTCGAGACCGAGTGGGGTTGGCCGGGCGGATACTGCACCCGCTGGTCGCTCGACGACGAGACCTGCGGCGGCTGCCCCGCCGGCAGCGCCTGCTACGACTACAGCGGCCTGGGCCGCGGCCCGTTCTTCTGCCTGCGGCAGTGCCCCTCCGGCGCCGAGTGCCGCGCCGACGGCCAGGTCTGCCACTCCGCCGGCGTCTGCGTCGGCGCCTGCACCGGCGGCGCCCAGTGCTCCGTGACGGGCTACTGCGACGCCGGGCTGTGCCGCACGCCCCCCGAGGATTGCGGGACCGCCGGCGACGAGGACGGCGACACCCGCGCCGATTGCGCCGACCCCGCCTGCGCCTTCTTCTCCCCCTGCGTCCCGTCCCCCAGGACCCTCGAGGGCGGCGCCACGTGCTCCGCCGCCGTCCCGCTCGCCCTGCCCCCCGGCGAACGGGGCACCGTCCTGGTCGCCGGGTCGCTCGACGCCGCCGACGGCGACGACCGGCTGCCGGACTGCGGTTACCGCGACTCCGTCGATGTCTTCTATCGCTTCGCCCTGACCCGCACCGCGCGCGTGTCCCTCTTCGCCCTGTCGCTCTCGGCAACGCTGTCCGCTCCGATCATCGCCCTCGCCTACGCCTGCGACGAACCGGACTTCCAGTGCGCCGCCGAGCCGGTCACGACCCGCCTGGAACTGACGCTCGGCCCCGGCACCTACGACCTGACGGTCGATGCCTACGACGGCGGGACCGGCAACTACCAGCTCGGCCTCCTCCTAGCCGATCCGTAGACGCACCGTCCCGCCTCCCGGTCGGCCGGGCGGCCTGGTGCGGGGTTTCGTCAGCGTGTCGAGGCGATGGCGGAGCCGAGGCTCGCACCCATCACGGCGCCTTCCGGCGCCAGGGCCGGCGTCGAGGTGGGCGCCGCGGACCCGAGACCCACGGTGACCCGGCCCGAGTTGGATCGTGCGCCGTCGAACTGCGGGGCGCCGATCGCGAAGTCGGCGAACCCGTCGGCGTCGAGGTCGCCGATGCCGGCCACCGCCGCCCCGTGGCGGTTTCCGGCGGCCGCCGCATCGAACGTCACGCCCGGGATCGCCGCGGGCGGCCAACTCCCCGCGAACAGATAGGCGCGTCCCGCGTCCGCTGCGACGCCGTCCGCCAACGGCGCCCCGACCAGCCAGTCCGGCACCCCGTCGCCGTTCACGTCCCCCGCGCCCGCGAGCGCGTCGCCGAACCGGTCGCCGGGCGCCGCTCCCTCGAACGTCGCGTCGGGCGTCGTCGCGAACGTCGCACCGCCGCGGAACAGCGCCACACGACCCCGCCCGTCGGCCGCGCCGGGCGCGCCGACCGCGACATCGTCGAAACCGTCGGCGTCGAGGTCCCCGATGCCCGCCAGCGACGCCCCGAACGCCTCGGCCGGCGCCTCGCCGAACCACGCTTCGTCCTCCGTCGCGACCAGACCGGCCATCGGTCCGCCCCGCACGAGGAACGCCGCGCCGGCGTCCGATCCGCCGGGGCCGTCCGTGCCGGGCGCGCCGACCAGGAAGTCGGCGAACCCGTCCGCATCGATGTCGCCGGCACCGCCCAGCGTCGCGCCGAACCGGTCGCCGGCGGCCGCGCCGTCCCGCGTCCAGTCGGGCACCACGTCCGGCGCCGCGCCCCCCTGCAGCAGCAGCACGCGGCCCGCGTCGCTGCCGCCGGTGTCGGCGGAGGGGATGCCGACGAGCCAGTCGTCCGCGCCGTCCGCATCCACGTCTCCCGCCCCGGCGACGGCCGCACCCAACTCCTCGCCGTTGAACCCCCCCTCCAGCGTCAGCGCGGGCGTCGCCGGCAGCGGGTTGCCGCCGTAGTACACGAACGCCGCGCCGTGGTTCCGGCCGGTGGTGGAGTAGTTCGGATCGCCGACGAGCAGGTCGCAGAAGCCGTCGCCGTTGACGTCGCCCGCCGCGGCCACCGCCTCGCCGAACCGGCTGCCTGCCGGCCGGTCGAGCGTCACGTCGGGGGTGTCGTCGGGGACCGTCGCGCCGAGGAAAATGTAGACGCGGCCCGTTCCTGCTCCCGAGCCGTCCCCGGGGGCGCCGACGGCGAGGTCGGCGTGGCCGTCGCCGTCGAGGTCGCCGGGCGCGCGGCCGACGTCCAGGTACCGCGGTGGGCTCCACGGCCCGGGCCCGACGCCCGGCAGCACCGAGCGGACGCGCCAGAAGTAGCGGCGTCCGGCCGGCGGAGTCGTGTCGACCGGCAGGTCGCTCGGCGGCCGCCCGGACGTCGCAGCCAGACCCGTCGCGGAACCCTCCGGACTCGGGAATTCGCAATCGCCGAACCCGATCGCCGGACACGAATCGTCGATCTGCACGTCGTACGAAACCCCGGGACACGCCGGCGGACGCCAGCGCAGGGCAGGGCGCAGCGACTGCCGCGCGGGAGGGAGGAGGTGCGACCCGGTCCGCGCGCCGTTGGGCGGCCCCAGCGGCTGCGGCGGCGGCGGCCCCGCTGGTCCGGCCTCGCAACGCCGGCCCGTTCCTCCCGGCCGGCACGCCTCGATCGTGCAGGGGTCGCCGGCCTCGCAGTCGCGATCCGCATGACAACTGAACCGGCAGTCGCTGCGGCAGCCGTCGTCCTCGGCGGCGTTCGCGTCGTCGCACTCCTCGCCGTCATCGACCGAGCCGTTGCCGCAGGTCGCCGGCACCTCGCCGTCCGGTCCGTCGTCGAAACCGTCGTCTTGCACCTCGCCCGGGTCGGCCGGAGCGTCGGCCTCCGGCGGAACGTCGACGGCCTCGGCGTCGCCGGTGAGCGGCGGGGGCACCTCGCAGATCAGCTCGCACGAACCCGCCGCCCACGGAAGGGCGAGCAGCCATGCGGCGAGGGCCGCCAGCCTGCGCTTCTCCGGCCCGCCGACTACCACGTCAGCACCAGCCCGCCGGGAACGAGCGCCACCGCCGGCTCTGCCGGCTCCGGCGCTTCGCCGCCGTCCGGCGGCGCCCAGGTGAACCAGGCGAGCAGCCCGGTCGCGACGGCGGCGGCCAGCGTCAGACCCAGCGCCACGTCCGCAGCCAGGGCCACCTCGAGCGTCCGGTCGTAGAGCGCCTCGTCCCGGCGGTCGCCGAGCAGGTAGTCGTCCCGCAGCAGCAGCATCGCCGTGCCGAGCCCGGCCGTCGCCAGGCCGAACGCCGCGGTCGTGCCGAGCAGGCCCCAGAACCACGGCTCGAGCCGGCCGGTTTCCGGCGGCTCGAGCGGTACGAGCGTCAGTTGGACCGCGGTCCGGGTTCCCGCGACGATTTCGACCTCCGCGTGCGCGTCGGCGTACCCCGCCCGGCGGGCCGTCACCCGGTGCGTCCCGGCGCGCAGGCGGAGGGGTCGCTCCAGCGGCGTCGTGCCTGCGGCCCGTCCGTCGACCGTCAGTTCGACGCCGCCCGCCATCGGCGCGACGTCCAGCTCGCCGAGCTGCTCGGCCATCTCGCTTCGTTGTCGAGCCGCCTCCGCCAGACGGTCCTCCGGTTCGGTGTCCCGGCCCGCCGCGAGGTACTGATCGAAGGCCTCGACGGCGGCCGCCCAGTCGTCGAGCTCGCGATGACACATGCCGATGTTGAACAACAGCACGGGTCGGTCCGAGACCGCCCGCGCCGCGCGAAACGCCTCCAGCGCGGCGGCGTAGTCGCCGGCCCGCAACGCCCGCGCCGCCGCGTCCATCCATTCCTCCAGCCGGCCCGCCTCCGGGGACGGCTGCGCCAGCGCGATTCCCGCCGCCAGCCAGACCGCCAGCGCCGCGACGCGGTTCAACGGTTCCCTCCGAGGTCGAGCACGAAGGTGGTCCCCTGCTGTCCGTGGATCACCGTCGAGCCGGCGTCGCGCGACGGCGTCGTCGTCGCCCGGCGGAACCTCGGACGAATCACCTGGTCGCGGCTCGCCGGCACGACGACGCGATACGGCCGCAGACCGGGTCGCCCGGAAGCGACGACGACTTCGACCGTCCGGTCGGCCTGCGGCAGATCGATGCCGATCGCGGGGTCGACGGCGATTCCATCGACCGTGACCGTCGCATCGGCGGGCACGTCGCGGAAGGCGAAGTGCACGGTGGGGCCGGCCAGCGGGCCGGCCTCCGCAGGCGCCGTCGCCGGCGAACCGATCGCCGCGTCGGGAAGCGCCTGGATGTCCGGTGCGGCCGCATCGGCGGCCCCGGCGTCCCGGTCCGGTTCGCGTCCGTCCTCCTCCGGCGCCGGCTCCACGTTCCGCGCCGCCAGGATCGCGGGCGGCGGCACGACGACCCCCGTGCCGCGCGGTTCGTCCCCGCCCCGCACCAGCGCGATCGCCAGCGCCGCCGCCGCGGCCGCGGCG
>JAAZOP010000213.1 GCA_012797735.1 Myxococcales bacterium | reverse complement strand
GAGCGTCGGGCTGCGCGTGCGCGGCCGACCGCCGGCCCGCCGCCCCCGGCCCCGTCGCCCCGGTCGCGCAAGGAGGTCCGATGATGCCCGCCCGACCCTTCGGCCCCGCCGCGCTGCTCGCGCTGCTGTGGAGCGCGGCGACCTGCGCCTGCGGCGCCGCCGAGACAAGCATCGATGCGGACGACGACGGCGCCGGGAACGACGCCGCCGGCGCCGCCGACGCCCCCGAGGACGGGGAGCCGGACGGGACCGCCGAGGCGGACGCCATCGACGCGCCGCCCTGCGCCTGCCTCGAGGACGCCGACTGCGACGACGGCGACCCGTGCAACGGGACCGAACGATGCGCGTCGTGCGCCTGCGTCCCCGGTTCCCCCCCTCCCGACGGCGCGGCCTGCAACGACGGCGACGCCTGCACGACGGGCGACGCCTGCGCCGCCGGCGTGTGTGTCGGCATCCCGCGCGACTGCGACGACGGGAACCCCTGCACCGACGACGCCTGCGACGCCGCGACCGGCTGTCGCCACGCCGCGAACACCGCCGCGTGCGACGACGGCGACCCGTGCAGCGCGCCCGACGTCTGCTCCGGCGGCGTCTGCGACGGGGCTTCGCGGCTGCCGGCCTGGTATCCCGACGCCGACGGCGACACCTTCGGCGACCGCGACGCGACCCCGACCTGCGCCGCGGCCGCCCCGAGCGGTCACGTCGTCGACCACACCGACTGCTGCGACGCGAATGCCGCCGTCCATCCCCGCCAGACCGCCTGGTTCGTCGACTCCTACCTCTGTGCCGGCGGGGCCACCGCCTCCTGGGACTACGACTGCGACGGCGTCGAGGAACTGCGCCACACGACGACCGGCGGCGGCTGCACCCGCAGCGGATCGAGCTGCGTCGCCACTCTCGGCTGGGTCGGCTCGATCGTCCGCGCCTGCGGCAGCGGTGGCTCGTTCGTCACCGCGTGCGATGCGGATTGCCGTCCGGTGCAGGCCTGGACCGCCCAGGAATGCCGTTGACCCGTCGCCGCAAGGATCCTGCCCCGGCGGGGAATCCCCCTCGGAGCCGCGGGTCGCGGCGGGTTTTCGATGCCCGCCGCCCAAACCGGCGGGCCGCCGCTCGGCAGACCGCGGCACACGGCGGCGCCCGCCACCTTCGGGAGGTGATTTGATGACACTCCGCTGCGCTTCGTGGATCGTGCTCGCCGTCTTCCTTGGTTCCGTCGCGTTCGCCGGCTGCGGCGGCGGCGACGACTCCGTCGCCGACGGCGACGCCGACGCCCAGGTCGATGACGCCGGCGTGGACGTCGAACCGGACGTCGAACCGGACGCGGAGGCGGATGTCGAACCGGACGCGGAAGCGGATGTCGAGCCGGACGTCGGGCCCGACGTCGAACCCGACGGCGACGGAGGCGAGGTCCCCTGCGACTGCACCGACGACATCGATTGCGACGACGGCGACCCGTGCAACGGCGACGAGCAGTGCGTGGCCTGCACGTGCGCCCCGGGCATTCCCCCCGCCGACGGCGCGCCGTGCGACGACGGCGACCCGTGCACCGGCGACGACGCCTGCACCGGCGGCGTCTGCACCGGCGGCACCCCGCTCTGCAGTTGCGTCGACGATGTCGACTGCGCGGCCTACGAGGACGGCGACCTCTGCAACGGAACGCTCGCCTGCACCGGCGGGTTCTGCGCGGTCGACCCCGCGACCGTCGTGGTCTGCGACCCCGGTGCCGACACCGCGTGCCTGCGCAACACCTGCGTCCCGGCGACCGGGGAGTGCGCGATGACCCCGGCGCCGGACGGGACGGCCTGCGACGACGGCGACGCGTGCACGGGCGACGACGCCTGCACCGGCGGCGTCTGCGCCGGCGGCACCCCGCTCTGCGCCTGCGCCGTGGATGCCGACTGCGCGGCCTACGAGGACGGCGACCCCTGCAACGGGACACTCGTCTGCAGCGGCGGGTCTTGCGTGGTCGACCCCGCGACCGTCGTGGTCTGCGACCCCGGTGCCGACACCGCGTGCCTGCGCAACACCTGCGTCCCGGCGACCGGGGAGTGCGCGATGACCCCGGCGCCGGACGGGACGGCTTGCGACGACGGCGACTTGTGCACGACGGGCGGCGTCTGTGGGGACGGAACCTGCACCGGCACCGTCGCCGTGAGTTGCGACGACCACGACGTCTGCACGGACGACGCGTGCGACCCGGCCACCGGCACCTGCACCCACACGAACAACACCGCCCCCTGCGACGACGGCAATCTGTGCACGACGGGCGACGTCTGCGCGGACGGAACCTGCGCCGGCACGGTCGCCGTGAGCTGCGACGACCACGACGTCTGCACGGACGACGCGTGCGATCCGGCCACCGGCACCTGCACCCACACGAACAACACCGCCCCCTGCGACGACGGCGACGCGTGCACCGCGCCGGACGCCTGTTCCAGCGGCTCCTGCATCGCCGGCCCGCGCCTGCCGGACTGGTATCCCGACGCCGACGGCGACACCTTCGGCGATCGCAACGCGACTCCGACCTGCGCCGCGACCGCCCCGAGCGGTCACGTCGCCGACCACACCGACTGCTGCGATTCGAACGCCACCGTCTACCCGGGACAGACCGCCTGGTTCACCGTGACCTACACCTGCGCCGGCAGCTCGAGCGCCTCGTGGGACTACAACTGCAACGACACTCCCGACATGCGCTACCTGACGACCGGCGGCGGCTGCACCCGGGCCGGCAGCTCGTGCGTCTCGACGATCGGCTGGGTCGGCTCGATCATCCGCACCTGCGGCGGCGGCGGGTCGTTCGTCACGGCGTGCGACGACGAGTGCCGTCCGGTCCAGGAGTGGACCGCACAGGAGTGCCACTAGGCGGGGTGGAGAGGAGCTGGAAACAATGATCCGCTGGCTCTGCATCGGATGGCTCGCCGCGACGGCGCTGGGCGCCCCGGCCTGCGACACCGCGGACGACGACGACGGCGACGTCGCCGACGTCGCCGCTGACACCGACCGGCCCGGCGACGGCAACTGGGAAGACGGCGACGCCTTGGAGATCCGCGACCACTGGGATCCGTAGCGCACCCTCGGCGGCGCCGGCCCTGCCACCACCGCCCCGCCACTCCACTCGCCAGTTTCATCGCCCTCCGCGCCGGGCACGCGGGTTGCACCCCGGCAGACCGTGGCCCGAAACGACCACCCCAACCGCATCCCCCGATGTCCTCGCCCCGGCACGGACGGCGACCGGACACGGGGGGATGGTCCGGACTTCTTCGGCGCCTTCGACTCGTTTCCATTTATCGGATATTGCATCTCTTTCATCGGCCTCTGGACCGGTGACGACCGGCGGCCTGCGGCGGTGTCCACCCTTTCTCTCCCATCCCCCAAGTCACCCAAGTCACCGCCTCACCGCCCCCGACTCGCGTCGGGCCGCCCTCAGGACTATCAGGCAGGTCGACAGGGTTGTCGGAATTCCATACAACGGAGGCCGCGATGACGGAAACCCGCGCCCCTGCCACGACCCTGTCCGGCGAAGGCGACATCCATCCCGGCGAGATCCACCAGATGATGGTGCGTGAGCTCGGCGTGACCCTCGACAAGCTCGTCCGCCTGCGCTTCGTCGGAGCGCTGGTGCTCGGCGTCTTCGCCATCGCCTTCGCGCTGACCGACATCGAGGCGTGGAGGACGTGGCTGCTGGGGGCCGCCGCCGCCGCGCTCGCCGGCGTCGCCTTCTACGACCTGCGGACGTTCCGCCGGCGGCCGATCACCCCGGGCCGGCAGGCCTACCTGTTGTCGAGCGTCCTGGTGCTGCACACGGTGATGATCCTGGTCACCGGCGGGATCCGGTCGCCGTTCATCGTGCTGTACGTCGTGTTGTCGATCGTCGGCGCCCTGTCGTTGGGGCAGTTGCGCTGGCTGCTGGTGCTGGCGGGGCCGGCGACGGCGATGATCTGGATTCTCGCCGTCCTGGACGCCCTGGGGCTCGGGCCGTCCCAGTTCGCCTGGCTCGGGGCGGCGGCGAGCGGTGCGCCTTCGTGGTTCTTCGCGGCGGTGTTGACCGTCGCCCTCGCCCTCGGGTCCGCCATCGCGCTCGCCCACCGGCAGGCGCTGGATCGGGTCCTGCGCCGCTGCGCGGTCTCCGCCCGCGAGACGCTCGCCACGCTCTCCGAGCGCAACCGAGGCCTGCAGGAGCTGTCGGGGACGCTGGCCCACGAACTCAAGAACCCGCTCGCGTCGATCCAGGGGCTGGCGGGGCTGCTGGTCCACAAGCTGCCGGAGGGGAGCCGCGAGGTGGAACAGCTCGGCGTCCTGCTCGGGGAGGCGCGACGGATGTCGTCGATCCTCGACGAGTTCCTCAACTTCTCGCGGCCCGCGGGGGGGCTGGCCGTGCGCGACGTCGCCCCGGGGCGGCTCGCGGCCGACGTCGTCGCGCTCCACGAGGGTCTGGCGGCGGGGCGGGGGGTCGAGTTGCGGGTCGAGGCGGACGTGGACGTGCCGGTGTTGCGTTGCGACCCGCGCAAGCTGCAACAGGTGCTGGTCAACCTGCTCCAGAACGCGATCGAGGCCTCGCCACCCGGTTCCGCCGTCGTGCTGCGCGTGCGGCCGGGGGAGGGGGGCGGCGCCGAGTTCCAGGTCGAGGACCGGGGCGCCGGGCTCGCCCCGGAAGTCCGCGAGCGGCTCTTCCGGCCCGGCGTCACCACCAAGCCCGCCGGCACCGGCCTCGGTCTCGTCGTCGCCCGTTCGATCGCCGAGCAGCACGGCGGCACCCTGACGCTCGCCGATCGCCCCGGCGGCGGATGCCTCGCCCGCTGCGCGATCCCCGCCGCGCCGCCCCCCGTCGCGGCCGGGAGCGCGGCGGGCCGGCCCGCTCCCGCGACCGCAGGAGGAACGACGTGAATCCCGTGGTGCTGGTCGTCGACGACGAACCCGGCGTCCGCTACACCCTGCGCGCGATCCTCGAGGACCAGGGGTGGACCGTGGAGGAGGCCGCGGACGGGCTCGAGGCGCTGGACCGGATCCGCCGCGGCGGCGTCGACCTCGTCCTGACCGACCTCCGTATGCCGCGGCTCGACGGGATGCAGCTTCTGGCCGAGCTGTCGAGCCTGCCCGCGGCGCCCCGCGCCGTCGTCATCACCGCCCACGGTTCCGAGCGCCACGCCGTGGAGGCGATGAAGCACGGCGCGCTGGACTACTTCGCCAAGCCGTTCGACGCGGACGAGATCGTCCGCGTCGTCCGCCGATCGATCGAACAGCTCCGGCTGGCCGACGAGAACCGCCGCCTGCGCGCCCGCCTCGCGCTCGGGCGGACGATGGTCTTCGAGTCGCCCGCGATGGCGAGGGTCGCCGAGCTGGTCGAACGGGTGGCGGGGCGGGACGTGACCGTCCTGCTCACCGGCGAGAGCGGCACCGGCAAGGAACTCGTCGCCCGCGCGATCGTCCGGGCCTCGCCGCGCGCCGAGCGGCCCTACGTGCGGTTCAACTGCGCCGCCTTGCCGCGCGAACTGGCGGAGGCGGAGCTGTTCGGCCACGCCCGCGGCGCCTTCACCGGCGCCGTCCGCTCCCGCGCCGGCCTGTTCCGCGAGGCCGACGGCGGAACCCTGCTGCTCGACGAGATCGGCGAACTCGACCCCGCCACCCAGGGCGCCCTGCTCCGCGTGCTCCAGGAACGCGAGGTGCGTCCCGTGGGCGAGGACCGTCCCGTCCGGGTCGACGTCCGCGTGCTCGCCGCCACCCACCACGACCTGGCGCGTGACGTCGAGGCGGGCCGGTTCCGCAAGGACCTGTTCTACCGGCTCGACGTCGTCTCGATCCGCGTGCCGCCGCTCCGCGAGCGTCCCGAGGACATCGCGCCGCTCGCCGAGCACTTCGCCCGGCGCTTCGGCGACCGTTTCGGGCTCGAGGCGCCGAGGCTCTCCCCGCGCGTCCTCGACCGGTTGCGGCGGCACGACTGGCCCGGGAACGTTCGCGAGCTGGAACACGTCGTCGAGCGGCTCGTCGCGCTGGCCGCCGGACCGGAGATCGATGACGACCCGTTCGCCGGGGACGCCGCCGCCGACCCGACCGTCGGTCCGGGCCTCCGGGAGCGCGTCGCGGCCTTCGAACGCGGGCTCGTCGCCGAGGCGATGGCGCGTTGCCAGGGCAACCAGAGCGAGGCGGCCCGACAGCTCGGGATCAGCCGCGTGACGTTGATCGACAAGCTCAAGCGCCACGGACTGCGCTGAGCCGGACGAGGTGCGGGATGAAACGGGTGTTCGCGGCGTTCGTCGTCCTGACCCTGGCCCTCTCGGCCGTCCTCTACTGGCGGCTGCGCGTCCAAGCCGAGGCCGCCGACCGCCCGCCGGGCTCCTCCGGCGTCGTCGAACAGACCCGCCTGTCGCTCGCGGCCCGCCTGTCGGCCCGCATCGCCGCCGTGCACGTCCGCGAGGGCCAGGCGGTCGAGGCGGGGGCGCTGCTGGCCGAGCTGGACTGCGCGGAGCCCGACGCGCTGGTCGCCGAGGCCGAGGCCCGCCTCGCCGCGGCGCGGATCCAGATCGAACCGCTGCGCAACCAGGCCGCCGCCGCCGCCGCCCAGGCCGAGGCGGTGCGGCGGACCGCGGACGCCGCCGCCGCCCAG
>JAAZOP010000212.1 GCA_012797735.1 Myxococcales bacterium | reverse complement strand
ATGCCGCGCCGGTCGCGTCGTCGGCGAACGCGACCGACGGCCTGCGGGCGACCGACCCGGCGTCGCCGAGCGGCGCCGTCGCGACGGCCCCGGCCGGAACGCCCGACGGCGCGTCGGCGCCCGGCGATTCCGACTTCGAGCCGGTGGTCTCCGAGGGCGACGTGGTCGTCGAGGCGCAGCAGCTCGGCTTCGGAACCGTTCGCCGGGTCTTCGAGGTCGCCGAGGCGTGCCCGCTCGGGCGCGTCGAACTCGACGTCGGGGTGAACAGCATGCCCGACGGTTCCGTCACGCTGACCGCGCCCTCGGGACGGTCCGCGCGGCTGCGCCTGCGGGCGCTCCAGATCGATTTCGTCAAGACCTGGGACTGGGCGGCGCTGGAGGACCTCCACGACGAACGCGGGACTCCGATGGCCGGAACCTGGGTCTTCGAGAGCCGCCTGCGCGGCGCGGACTACTCGCAGTCCGCGACGGGCGAGACCGCGCCGATGCCGGTGCCGGACGTGACGGTGGTGCGGTTGCGGCTGTTCTGCGAGCCCCGCCGGGGCGCGCCGAGCGCTTGGGGCGACGCGGGCGACGGCGTCCGGCTCGACGAATGGACGGCGCGTTGGGAGCCCGGCGCCCGCCGGCCCCGTCCCGGCGCCGACGCCCGCGCGCTCGTTGCCGTCCGCCGCGATTGCACCCTGGGCGGCGTCGTCGCGGATCTCGAGCTGGGTTTCCGCACGGCGACCGAAGGGCGAGTCCGGCTGGTCGAGCCCGACGGGACGACGCACGACCTCGGCCGGGTGCTGGCCCACGCCGGAGTCGACCGTCCCGGGCGGCATCGGTTCTCGAGGACCCTGCCGCTGGAGCGCGGCCCGCGGGCCGCCGGTCTGTGGGAGCTGGTGTTTCGGGAGGCGGGCGCCGACGATTCGATCGAGGCCGCGAGCCTCCGGTTCCTCTGCGCGGCGCCCTGACCGGTTGGCACGGTGCGGCGGCGCCCGCCGTATCGGGCCCCCTCCCGTCGATCAGTCCACGCCGACCAGTCCGAAGTAGTTCCGCCGGTCGCGCCGCGTCCGGACGACCTCGATCGGAAACCCCGCGCGGCGCGCGGTGGCGAAGACATCGATCCCGCACGCCTCCATCGCCGGCCGGGCCCGCTCGGGATGCCGGCACGCCTCGAACTGGCAGGCGCCCCGGCAAAGCCGGCAGGGCCCCGCACCCCAGGCGAAGGCGCGGTAGCAACCATCCAGGAAGATCTCGCGCTCGAGCCGGACGACCAGCCCGGTCACGTCGGCCAGGTGCGTGCAGTGCACGAGCAGCAGGCGGCGGTAGCCATCGAGCACGCGACGGGTCTGTTCGGGGGTCGGGGAATGGGGCGGGCAGAGGCGGGAGGAACCGAACCCGTCGCAGCCGAACTGGCACTTCATGCGGACCCAGTCGGCACAGACCACGTCACGGGGAGCGACGACTCTCGCGCCCGCGGCGCCGAGTTCGCGCGCGCGGCGAATCCACCGGACGAGTGATCGTTCGGTCATGGCGACACGGTGGCGCGGTGGTGCGGGGAAATCAAGGGGCTCGGCGGGCTGCCCTTGGCGGGCTGCCCGGCGCGAGGACGATGCCGGCGCGCCGCACGCCGCCGGGACCGCCGGACCGCAAGTCATCGCTCTTCGGGAAACACCAGGACCAGTTCGTCGGGCCGCACCAGCCCCAGTTCGTCGCGCGCCACGTCCTCGAGGTACCCGGGCCGCGTACGGTAGGCCTCGAGCCGCCGGCGCAGCTCGCGAACCCGCGCCTCGAGCTTGCCGTTCTCGGTCCGGATCTGCTCCAGCTCCGTCTCGAGCCGTTCGACGCGCCGGATGCCCTCGTCGCCGAAGATCAGGAACGGGACGACGAGCAGCGTGAGGAGCAGGATCAGGACGGGGAAGGCCTGGGCGCGGGCGAACGGGCCGACGGCGCCGGGTTCGCCGGCCGGTGCCGCAGACGTCGTCCCGCCGCGATTCCGCCCTTGCATCGCCGGGAGACTAACCTATGATATTCGCCCGCTCCAAGAAAACGGGCGGTCGCGGGGGATCGCCTTCCGGGGGCGCGAGGGGCGGAGCAGAGGCGCGGATCGACATGCGGATCGGCATCACGCTCGGGGACCCGGCCGGCGTCGGCGGCGAACTGACGCTGCTGCTCTTGCGGGAGTTGGGGCCGGACGCCCCCGTGACCATGTTCGGCTCGATGGCCCAGCTCGCCCGCGCCGCCGCGGCGCTCGGGATGACCCCGCCGCTGCCGTTCCGGCCGCTGCCGGGGGACGCGACGGACCGGCCGGAGGCGTACGCGGGGGGACCGACCTTGATCGAAGCCGCGGCGCTCGCGCCGGCGGACACGCAGCCCGGGGTGGCGACGCCCGCGGGGGGGCATGCCCAGCTCCGCTACCTGTCGCTCGCGGTGCAGGCGGCCAAGGCGGGCCGGGTGCAGGCGATCGTGACCTGTCCGATCCACAAGGCGGGGATCTCGCAGGTGATGGGCTCGCGGTTCACGGGGGCGACCGAACTGCTCGCGCGGCTGGCCGGCCTGCGCTCCGGCGACGTGGCGATGGCGTTCACCGGCGAGAAGGTGCGGACGGCGGTGGTGACGACGCATCTGGCGCTGGCCGAGGTGCCGAAGGCGGTCAAGGCGGAGCGGGTCGAACGCGTCTGCCGGCTGGAGGTGGAGCACCTGCGGGAGCTGGGGTTCGCGCGGCCGCGGCTGGTGGTGGCGGGCTTGAACCCGCACGCGGGCGAGGACGGACTGTTCGGCAACGAGGAGCACGAGACGATCGCGCCGGTGGTCGGGGCGCTGCAGAGCCAGTTCAAGCAGGGGGGCCTGCAGGCCACGATCAGCGGACCGCTGCCCGCCGACACCGCCTACCGCCGGCACCTCGACGGGAAGTTCGACGCGGTGATCGCGATGTACCACGACCAGGCGATGCTGCCGTGCCGCCTGCTGGCGTTCGGCGAGACCGTCAACGTCACGCTCGGGCTGCCGTTCGTCCGCACGTCGCCCGACCACGGCACGGCCTACGACATCGCGGGAACCGGCCGGGTCGATCCGCGGGGGATGGTGGCGGCCTGGAAGCTGGCGACCCGGCTCGCGCGCGCGCGGAGCTCCGCGCCCCGCCCATGAGCGCTCCGGCGATCCGGGTGCGCGGGGCGCGCCAGCACAACCTGCGCAACATCGACCTCGACATCCCGCGCGACCGGCTGGTGGTGATCACCGGCCTGTCGGGCTCGGGGAAGTCGTCGCTGGCCTTCGACACTTTGTACGCCGAGGGGCAGCGGCGCTACGTGGAGTCGCTGTCCGCCTACGCCCGGCAGTTCCTCGAGCAGATGGGGAAGCCGGACGTGGATTCGATCGAGGGGCTCTCGCCGGCGATCTCGATCGAGCAGAAGAACGCGAGCCGCAATCCGCGGTCGACGGTCGGGACGACGACCGAGATCGCGGACCACCTGCGGGTGCTGTTCTCGCGCATCGGCCGGCCCCACTGCCCGGTCTGCGACCGCCCCGTCTCCGCCTCGACCGTGCAGCAGATCGTCGACCGGGTGCTCGCGCTTCCTACCGGCACCCGCTTCTCGGTGCTGGCGCCGATCGTGCGGGACCGCAAGGGCGAGTACCGCCGCGAGCTCGACAAGCTGCGGCGCGACGGCTACGTGCGGGTGAACGTCGACGGGGAGGTGCGGGATCTCTCCGAAGAGATCGTCCTCGACAAGAACAGGAAGCACACGCTGGAGGTGTACATCGACCGGCTGGTGGTCAAGGAGGGCGTGGCGCGCCGGCTGACCGACTCGGTCGAGACGGCGGTCGGAATGACCGACGGACTCGTGCGGATCGCGGTCGTCGAGGGCGAGGACCTGCTGCTGACGACGAAGTTCGCGTGCGTCGAGCACGGGATCGCGCTGCCGGAGCTGGCGCCGCGGACGTTCTCGTTCAACAACCCGCACGGCGCCTGCCCGACCTGCAGCGGCCTGGGCGAGATCCTCCACTTCGACCCGGCGCTCGTCGTCCCCGACCCGTCGCTCAGCCTCCGCGAGGGGGCGATCGCGCCGTGGGGCGGACGCACCTCGTCCTTCCGCCAGCAGATGCTGGCGGCGGTCGCGCGCGCCTGCCGGATCGACCTCGACGCGCCGTGGAGCGAGCTGCCCGAGGCGGCGCGCCGGGCGGTGCTGTTCGGCACCGAGCAGTCGATCGACTTCGTGCTCGAGGACGGCGCCAACCGCTACTCGTTCTCCAAGCCGTTCGAGGGGGTGATTCCGAACCTGGAGCGGCGATCGAAGGAGTACGAGCGGCGCAAGCGCGAGGCGGGGGCGACGACGCACGAGGAGGGGTTCGAGTTCCTGATGGAGGAGTTCCACCGCTACGCGCGCCGCGACCCGTGCCCGGACTGTCGCGGGGCGCGGCTGCGGCCCGAGGCGCTGGCCGTGCGCGTGGCGGGCAGGAACATCGCCGAGGTCTCCGCGCTGACCGCGGCCGAGGCGCTGCGCTTCTTCGAGGGGCTGGAGTTGACGCCGCGCGAGCGGACGATCGCCGACCGGCTGCTGCGGGAGATCCGCCAGCGGCTCCGCTTCCTGATCAACGTCGGTCTCGACTACCTGACGCTCGACCGCGCCTCCGCCACCCTGTCCGGCGGCGAGGCCCAGCGCATCCGCCTCGCCACCCAGATCGGCGCCTCGCTCGTCGGCGTGATCTACATCCTCGACGAACCGAGCATCGGCCTGCACCAGCGCGACAACCGGCGGCTGATCGACACGCTCCTGGCCTTGCGCGACATGGGCAACACCGTGCTGGTGGTCGAGCACGACCGGGAGACGATGGAGCGCGCCGACTGGATCATCGATCTCGGCCCCGGCGCCGGGCGACACGGCGGGAAGGTGGTCTGCGCCGGGCCGCCGGACAAGATCCGCCAGTGCAAGGAGTCGCTCACCGGCCGCTACCTCGCCGGCGAGCTGTCGATCGAGGTGCCGAGGCGGCGCCGTCGCCCCCAACCCCGTACGATCGAGATCCGCGGCGTGACGACCAACAACCTCCAGGGGATCGATGTCCGCATCCCGCTCGGCCTGTTCGTCGCCGTCACGGGCGTCTCCGGCTCCGGCAAGTCCTCGCTCGTCGTCGACACGCTGCTGCCCGCCCTGCGCGCCCGGTTGCACCGCAGCGGCGAGCGGGCCGGACCGCACCGCGAACTCCTGGGGGTCGAGCACATCGACAAGGTGGTCGAGATCGACCAGCAGCCGATCGGCCGCACGCCCCGTTCGAACCCGGCGACCTACACGCAGGTGTTCGGGCTGATCCGCGACGTGTTCGCGACGCTGCCGGAGTCGCGGGCCCGCGGCTACGGCCCCGGACGCTACTCGTTCAACGTCGCCGGCGCCCGCGGGGGACGCTGCGAGGCGTGCGAGGGCCAGGGGGTGATTCGCGTCGAGATGCACTTCCTGCCGGACGTCTACGTGACCTGCGAGGAGTGCGGCGGACGGCGCTACAACCGCGACACGCTCGAGGTGCAGTACCGCGGCCGGTCGATCGCCGACGTCCTCGATGCCTCCGTCGAGGAAGCGCTCGAGCTGTTCGACGCCGTGCCGAAGGTCCGCGCCAAGCTCCAGACCCTGCTCGACGTCGGCCTCGGCTACCTCCAGCTCGGCCAGAGCGCCACCACGCTGTCCGGCGGCGAGGCGCAGCGGATCAAGCTGGCGCGCGAGCTCTCCACGCGCGCCACCGGCCGCACGCTGTACGTCCTCGACGAACCGACCACCGGACTGCACTTCGACGACATCCGCAAGCTGCTCCAGGTCCTCTCCCGGCTCGTCGACCAGGGCAACACCGTGATCGTCATCGAACACAACCTCGACGTGATCAAGACCGCGGATTGGGTCATCGACCTCGGCCCCGAGGGGGGCGCGGGCGGCGGACGGGTGATCGCGACCGGCACGCCGGAACAGGTCGCGCGCACCGCCGGGTCGTTCACCGGCCAGTACCTCAAGCCGGTGCTGCGAGGCCGGTAGCGCGGCCCGCGGGCGTCAGCCGATCTCGACGTGGCAGTTGGCGTCGCAGCCGTCGCCGGAGGTCCGGTTCCCGTCGTCGCATTCCTCGCCGTAGACCGACTGCACCGTGCCGTCGCCGCACTGGCCCCAGGCGCACTCGCTGCGCGGCGGGTTGAAACCGCGCAGCGTCAGCCGGTACGACGACTCCGACGTGTGCCGCTCGGCCTGGAACACCACCGCCTCGTACGTCCCCCCGACGCGCAGGCCGAACGAAGCCGCCGCGGCGGCGTCGAGCGTCACGCTGCCGGTCTCGGCGCCGTGGACCCCGCCGATATCGACGGCGAGATGGCCGTTGATGAAGACCCAGACGTCGTCGTCGCCGCGGAAATCGAGCGTCTCGCCGCCGGCGTACACGAACCAGTAGCGCAGCTCGCTGGTGAAGTGGAAGTTGTGACCGCCGTTCCGGGGCGACTCGGATCCCTCGGCGACGAAACCACGGCCGTCGAGCGGGAAGAACTCGCCGCTGTCGAAGACGAAGGTGCCGGGCGCGGTGCGGTCGAGCGTCAGCCGCTCGACCAGCGTCCGGTTGTAGCGCGTGCTGTCGCGGTACCAGACGTCGAAGACCGCCTGGCCGTTCGTCGTGGGGGTGGTGCCGCCGGCATGGGCGTAGACCGGCTTCCCGTCCGGCCCGAGGCGCTCGGCGACGATGCCGCGGTCGTCGCCGAGCGCATACTGGAAGTCGGGGTGGCCGTCGGAGAGGTCGCAGCCGCGGAAGTCGCGGTAGACGATCGGAATCGCCACCCGGGCCGGCTCCGCCTCCACCACGTCGGTGCAGGTGTACCCTTCCTCGATCGTGCAGTCGGCGGAACAACCGTCGCCGGAGCGCGTGTTGCCGTCGTCGCACGCCTCGGCTTCCAGCCGCACGCCGTCGCCGCAGACCGCCGAGCAGACGCCGTCGGAACATCGCGGTTCGCGGCGGCAGAACGGGTCGCAACCGTCGCCCAGGTCGTGGTTCCCGTCCTCGCACTGCTCGGTCCCCTCGACGACCCCGTCGCCGCACGTCGTGCGACGGCACGCACTCCCGGGCGTGTCGCAGGCCCATCCCTCCTCGAGCCGGCAGACCGCGGAACAGCCGTCGCCGGCCTCCGCATCGCCGTCGTCGCACTGCTCGCCGCCGGCCACGATCGAATCGCCGCACCGCGCGGCCACGCACGGGCGGCCGGGCTCCGGGCAGACCCAGCCCGGCTCGATCGCACAATGGTCGTCGCAGCCGTCGTTCGGAACCAGGTCCGCGTCGTCGCACGCCTCGCCGGGATCGACCACGCCGTCCCCGCACGCCGGCGGCCCGACCCGGTCCTCGCCCGCGTCGGCGTCCCGGAGCACGTCGGCCCGGTCGCCGCCGTCGACCGGCGGCAGCGGGTTCTCGTCCGCACACCCCGCCGCCACGGTCCACACGACCGCCGCCAGACAAGGAACGGGAATCCGGGGCCTCATCGTCGCGCTCCTCCCGTGCTCCGGTCAGCCGATCCCGCCGAGAGTCCGGCGCGCCTTCCGCGCGGCGCGAACGAGCCGCCCGAGGTCGCGGCGCAGGGTCTCGCGCACGGCGGGATGCGTCTGGGGGTCGCGCAGCAGGGCCGCCACGGCCCCCGCCCGCGCCAGCGTGCGACGCGCCCGGCCCGCCTCCGCCGACGACGCCTGCTTCCCGCCGTCCGGCGCGGACGCCTCGGTCCCGGCGTCGAAGTCCACCGGGTCGTAGCACATCGCCTCCGGCTCGGGTGCGTCGGCCGGCGTGTCCGCCCCGGAATCCCCGACGTCCGCGGCGTCGTCGTCCGACGCGTCCACATCCTCGAGCGCCTCGACATCGCCCTCGCCGGCGGCATCGGTCGGGCCGCCGTCGTCCGAGTCGTCCGCGTCTTCGCCGTCTTCCGTTGCATCACTGTCCTGGTCGACGTCCGACGGCACGCCCAAGTAGCAGGTGACTGTGCCGCACCCGGCGGCCGACGTCCCGAGCAGCACGGCCGCGGCGGACCAGAAGGCGCGGCGCACCGCAGTCCAGGCCCCGCGGCCCTCCGGCGCGGGGGCCTCGCGCCACCGGCGCAAGCCGAGAGCAATCGCCACGACGGCCGCCACAAACGCCAGACCGAAGACGACCGACCGACCGAGCAGGCTCATCTCCCCAATCCTCCTCCAGGGCTCCGCCCATGTCATTCTAGCAGAACCGCCGGCCCCGGCCAGAGGAGAGCCTGCGTCTCGTCGCAGGCGAGGGCGGCTCAGGAGACGCCGCCGAATCCTCTCTTCAGCGCACGGGCCACCTCGGCGACACGCCGGCCCTGCGTCCTGGCGATCACCAGTTCATCCTCGCTGGGCATCCGCCGACCGTCGCCGCCGGTGATCGTCCCGGCACCGTAGGGCGAACCGCCCGACACCGCATCGATGGCGGTGAGTCGCTGTTCGGAGTAGGGGACGCCGACCACCAACATGCCGTGATGCAGCAATGTCGTATGGAAGCTGGTGATGGTCGTCTCCTGCCCGCCGTGCTGGGTCGCGGTGGCGACGAACACGCCGGCCGGCTTCCCCACGAGCGCGCCCTTCATCCAGAGACCGCCGGTCTGGTCGAGGAAGGAGCGCATCTGGGCCGACATGTTGCCGAAACGGGTCCCCGTGCCGAACACCAGCCCGTCCGCTTCCGCCAGCTGGTCGGGCTGGATCACCGGCACCGTCTCCAGCGACTTCTGCGCCTCCGACGCCCCGATTCTCGCCAACACGTCCGCTGGCACCGTTTCCGGCACGCGGAACAGCTTCACCTCGACGTCGGTCACCGACTTCGCTCCCTCCGCAACCGCCTGGGCCATGCGGTACACGTGTCCGTAGATGCTGTGAAACACCACGTAGATGGTCGTGTTCATGGTGCCATCCTCCCGTCATCGTTTCGAGCCGCCGAGATCGTCGGCGACTCCCGTGTCACGGTCGGGCCGCCCGTCGGCCCGGCCGATCTCGATGCTGGACGAGCTTAGCCATCGGGGGGGGCCTGTCATGTCCGGGCGGGCGTCGGGAGGGATGCGTGCGGGTTTCGAACGCCGGCCGCCGACTCGACGGGCGGACTCGTCTCGCCAGATCGGCCGGAGGTCGAGGAGCCGCGTCGCCACGGGGACGACACACGCCAGGTGCAGCCGCGGAGCCCGACGGCGGCCGTCCCGGCGGGCGGCGGGCCAGCCGGGGGACCGTCGCAAGGCGGCCGCTCATCGTTCTCCGACGTCGGGGCGACCCGCGCCGCGGTTTCGGCCGCCTTCCAGCCGGGCCAACACGGCGAGCATCTGCTCGGGCTGCAGCGGCTTCTGGAACACGCCGTCGATGCCGAACATTACCGGCGCGACGTTCTGCGTCAGTCCGTCGCCGGCCGAACTGAGCAGGAAGATCGGCAGGGTCGGGCAACGAGCCTTCAGTTCGCGCGCCAGGATCAGACCGGCATCCGCGCTCTCCATCATCATGTCGAGCAGCACCAGGTCCGCGCACACCTCGTCGAGGCAGCTACGGCAGGCCGCCGCGGAACGGGCGGTCGCGACGACATAGCCCTCCGCATCGAGCAACAGCTGCAGCTGGGCGAGGACGTCCTGATCATCGTCCACGCACAGCACGACGAGTTTGCCGTCCTTGGTCATCCTTCTCCTCCCGGCCCGGGTCCTCGACGGGGCCCGAGTCCTCTCGCGCTCCCGGCCGATCGCGTCTCCCTGCTCTTCCCTCAACAGAACACGTCCCGCTCGCCTTGTTCGACCCGCTCCACCATCCGGCGGGTCGCGCTCCGCAGCGGTTCGGGCAATTCGTTGAGAGCCTGTTCGATCGTGCGTCGGCCCACCTCGCGCGTGGCGGGCGAGGCGTAGTCCAGCAGGTACTCCTGGAAGGTGACGATCGCATTCGGGTCGCAGTGCCGCTTGATCTCGCCCGGCTTGGCCAGTTCCATGAATTCCTGGCCGGTGCGACCGAGGCGATAGCAGGCGGTGCAGAAGGACGGGATGTAGCCGAGCGCCGCGACGTCCCGAACCACGTCGTCGAGCGATCGGTGATCGCCGACGGAGAACTGGGCTTCCTCGTCTTCTTCGCCCTGCGCATAGCCACCCGGGTTGGTCCTCGAACCGCCGGAGATCTGCGACACGCCGAGGGCGAAGGTCTCGCGGCGAAGGTTGGGGTTCTCGCGGGTCGACAGGATGATGCCGGTGTAGGGCACGGCCAGGCGCAGGATCGCGACGATTCGCCGGAACTCCACGTCCGACACGGGTTGCGGCGGATGGGCCGCCATGTCCGACCCGACGGCAGGCTCCAGGCGCGGCACACTGACCGTGTGGGGACCGACGCCGAAACGCCGCTCGAGATGCCGGACGTGCTGCAGCAGGGCGAGCAGTTCGAAGCGCCAATCGAAGAGACCGAACAACACGCCGATGCCGACGTCGTCGATCCCGGCCTGTATCGCGCGATCCATCGCGCCCAAGCGCCAGTCGTAGTCGCGCTTCTTGCCGCCCACATGCACGCGGGCGTAGGTGCCGTGGTGGTAGGTTTCCTGGAACAGCTGGAAGGTGCCGATGCCGGCGGCCTTGAGCTCCCGGAACTCTTCCACAGTGAGGGGGGCGACGTTGACGTTGACCCGGCGAATTTCGCCTCGCCCGCTCCGAACGGAGTAGACCGTGTCGATCGCCTTGCGCACATAGGCGAAGCCTTCGGACGGATAGGCTTCGCCGGCGACGAGCAGGATCCGCTTGTGACCCTGCTCGACGAGCAGTCGGGTCTCGCGCGCAATCTCATCCTGGTTCAAGGCGCGTCGCCGGACGGCGACGTTCCGGGCGCGGAACGCGCAGTAGAGACACTCGTTGCTGCACAGGTTGGAGATGTACAACGGCGCGAACAGCACGAGACGACGGCCGTAGATGCGCTCCTTGACCTCGCGCGCCGCGACGAACATCTCGTGGATCAACTCGGGGTCGGACACGCCGGCCAACACGGCCACGTCGGGAGCCTCGAGTCCTCGAAGTTCGCGGGCGCGCGCCAACACTTCTCGAACGCGCGCCGCGTCGTGCCCTCGCGCCCCTTCGAGAACGCGCCAGATCTCCGCCTCGTTGACGATATCCGCATCCGGACTGGCCGAACGCTCCGGGGGACCGGCTTGTGCATCGCTCATGTTCGCGCCTCCTGCGCGCCATCGGCCGCGTCCCCCCTGGCCTGACGAAACACCCGGACCGCCGAGGGGAACGGGGCCAACGCCCGCTCGAAGATCCCGAGCGACCAGGCGATGGCGAGGCCGTAGTTGGTCATCGGCACGCCCGCTCGCCGGCACCGGACGAGACGGGACAACACCTCGCGGCGGTTGGCGACGCATGCTCCGCAGTGCACCACCAGGCGATACGGGGCGAGATCCTCCGGGAAGTCGTGACCCTGCACGTGAACGAACTCCAGCGCACCGCCGACGCGCCCGTTCAACCAGCCCGGGATCTTCACCCGCCCGATGTCGTCGCCGATCGGATGGTGCGTGCACGCCTCCGCCACCAGGACCTTGTCCCCCGGGCGCAGTCGTTCGATGCCGATCGTTCCGAGGACCAGGTCCGACAGGTCCCCCTTGAACCGGGCGAAGAGGATGGAGAAGGACGTCAGCGGCACCTCCTGCGGCGTCTCGGCGGCGACCTTGCGGAACGCCTGGGAGTCCGTGACGACCAGGGCCGGCGGCCGGCGCAGACGAGCCAGCGCATCACGCAGGCCGCTCTCCTTGACGACGAGACACCCCGCCTCGTGATCCAGCAGGTCCCGGATGGCCTGCACCTGCGGGAGGATCAGGCGGCCCTTGGGCGCCTCGAGGTCGATCGGCACGACCAGCAGCGCCAATTCGCCCGGCGGCACGAGGTCGCCGACGATGGCCGGAGCGTTGATCAACTCGTCGGGCGCCGCGCGAATCAACGCCTCGCGCAGATCGAGCAGGCCTTCGTCCCGGGAGGCCACGGTCCGAATGTGGGGCACGCCGAGGCCGGCCAGCTTTTCGAGGACGGCCCTGCGGGGCTCACCCAGGTCGGACTTGTTGAACACGACGATGGCCGGCGTCCCGCGCGACACCAGTTCCGAGAGGATTTGATCCTCGTATTCGCCCCACTCCGATCCGGCCGCCACCACGATGCCAAGGTCGACACGATCGAAGATCCGCCTCGTGCGCTCGACGCGTTGCGCGCCGAGCGCGCCCACGTCATCGATCCCGGCGGTGTCGATCAGCAGCACGGGGCCGATCGGGAGCAGTTCCATCGGCTTCTCCACCGGGTCCGTCGTGGTGCCGGCGACATCGGAGACGATCGACACCCGCTGCCGCGTCAAGGCGTTCAACAACGAAGACTTGCCGACGTTGCGGCGGCCGAAGAAGCCGATCTGCCAGCGCATGCCTTTCGGTGTCCGGTTCATCGGTACCCCTCCCCGTTCGCACTCCGGATTCCATCGAGCGACGGCGCCGCCGGCCGCACGCCGGCGCGGCCGCCTTGTTTCGCCGTTGCGTCCGGACCACGGTCTCTCGGACACGGCACCTCGCGACGCGCCGGCGACCGGGTCATGCCGCACCTCCGACTGCGCGCCGCCGGACGACGTTCGGGGACATCCCGTCCCCGGTGCCCACGACACGGCCGAGCGCGGCGATGCGACGCCGGGCGTCCGCGACGGCCTGGGCCGAAGAGACGAGGCGTTCGTTGTGGCCCGGGTAGGTTTCATACCGGGCGGCCTGGGTCGCGGGAGTGAAGCAGGGCATCAGGACGTTGGCGCCGAAGGACAGCGCGCATTCGTAACCCCGACCCGGCGCCAACGTCTCGACGGCGGTGGTGGCGGGGATGTTCGACCGCGGACACAGCAGGCGGGTCAGCGCCACGACGCGACCGGTCACGGTCTCGCTGGGCGGCACCTGCCCCGTGCCGGGCGGCGCGCACCCGGCGCTTCGGCCGAGAGGGGTGTCGGGGTGCGCGAGGTACGGGCCGACGCCGATCATGTCGAGGTCGAGGCGGCGAAACGTCTCGAGGTCGGTGACGAGATCGTTCCAGGTCTGCCCGGGAAGCCCGACGATCACGCCGGAACCGACTTCGTAGTCCAGGTCCCGCAGGACGCGCAGCAGGTCAAGACGGTCCGCACCCCAGCCCGGAGCGTCGGGATGCACGTGCCGGAACAGGGCGCGATTCGACGTCTCGAACCGCAGCAGGTATCGATCGGCGCCCGCCCGCCGCCAGGCCCGCAACTCCGCCGGCGTCCGCGCGCCGAGGCTCAGCGTCACCGCCAGGCCGGTTTCCCCCTTCAGCCGGCGCACCAGTTCGGCGACCCATCTCTCGGTCAGGGCGGGGTCCTCGCCGGCCTGGATGACCACCGTACCGAGACCCAGGCTTGCCGCCGACCGCGCCGCGTCGAGCACCTCGTTCATCGACAGGCGGTAGCGCGCCAGGCGCCGGTTGGGCGCGCGGAGCCCGCAGTAGGTGCAACGGCGGATGCAGTGGTTGGAGACTTCGATCAACGCCCGTAGATGAACGGCTTCGCCGACGCAGGCGGTCCGAACGGCTTCCGCCCGGCGTCGCAAGGCTTCCTGGCGCTCGGGGTCCTCCTCGCGCAACGCGGCGAGCAGCTCGGGTCGTCCGAGCGCCCCGTCGCCGGTGGTTCCGTCGTCTGCCGTCCCGGGTCCCATCGCTCGCCTTTCCCGCGCACCGTCCCGTTCACTCGCCCACCGGCAGGCGGACGGTAAACTCGCTGCCTTGCCCCGGCTCGCTCTGGACGGTCACCGTACCCTGATGCAGTTCGACGAACTTCTTGACCAACGACAGCCCGAGGCCGGTGCCGGGGACATTCGCGGTGAACTCGTTCTTGGCGCGGTAGAAGTCGTCGAACACCCGGCTCCGCTCCTCCGGGCTCATGCCGATGCCCGTATCCCGGACCGAGACGCAGACGCTGAGTTGCTCCAGCGAGACGGCGACCCGCACCTGCCCGCCGGCGGGCGTGTACTTCAACGCGTTGTCGACGAGGTTGTTGAACACCGACCGGATCGCCTCCCGATCGGCCAGCACCTTGGTCTGGGCGGAGCCGAGCGTCGCGAGCGTCAGTTGGATGTTCTTCTCCGCGGCCCGGTCCTTGTAGGCATCGACCACCTCGGCGACGACGGCACCGACATCGAGCGGGGAGCGTTTGAGCGAGAACTTTCCGGTTTCCACGGCGACGAGCGAGATCAGTTCGGAGACCATCGTGCGCAGGGTCTTGGCGCGCACCATGCAGCGCTCGAGCATCCGGCGATCGCGTTCCGGGTCGTGGCCACCGGTGCCGGAGAGCAGGAGGTTGAGGTACGATTCGATGGCGGCCAGCGGGCTCTTGACCTCGTGCGCGACCATCGACACGAACATCGACTTCGCCGCGGCGAGCTTGGTCAACGCGGTGATGTCCCGCAGCACGGCGACGGCGCCGTACGACTCGCCCGAGGAGCCCAGCACGGGGCTGGCGTTGACCATGTAGGTGCCGGACCCGAGGGGAATCTCGCGGATGGCGATCTGCGGCTCGGTGCGGGCGGCGAGCGTCTCATCGATGATCGCCCGCACCTCGGCGGACTCGATCGTCTCGAGTTCGGCCGGCAAGGGGATGCCGGCGATCTCGGGCATCAGGCGTCGGGCCGCGGCGTTCCGCAGAACGATCTGCCGGTCGCGGTTGACGACGAGGACGCCGTCGGTCATGCAATCGATGATCGTGCGGCTCTGCGTGCGTTCGGCGGCGACTTCGAGCAGCCGGCGTTCGCGCTCCTCGCGCAGACGTCGGGCCTCGATCGTCAGGGCGCGCATCTCGAGGCCGTTGCGCACGCGCAACAGCAGTTCGTCCGGCAGGAACGGCTTGGGGATGTAGCCGAAGGCACCGCGCTTGGTCGCCTCCACCGCCGTGTTGATCGCGGCGTAGGCGGTGATCACGAGCAGCACGACGTCCGGATCCCGCTGGCGGACCGCCTCGATCAGCTCCATTCCGCCCAGGCGCGGCATCTTGAGGTCGACCAGCACGACGCTGATGTCACCGTGCCGCTCGAAGACCTCGAGCGCTTCGACGCCGTCGGCCGCGGTCTCGACGGCATAGCCCTCGGCGACCAGGATCTTGCGACAGCCCTCCCGCATCCCGGGTTCGTCGTCGGCCACGAGGATTCGCACGGGTGCGTCGCTCATGACAGTCGCTCCTCGCCGGCGGTCCCCAGCAGGGCGTGGATCCGCTCCAGCAGCGCGGTGGGGGACACCGGCTTCTCCAGGTAGCCGTCGGCGTGCAGCGCCTCCAGCTCGGCCGGGGTGCGGGGCGCGAAGTCCAGACCGAGCGCGCTGCCCACGGCGGTCACAATCAGCACCGGGACGCCGGCCAGCGAAGGTTGCTCCTTGACCCAGCGGGCGAAGGAGAAACCAGCGTCGAGTGCGTCCATCATCAGGTCGGAAACCACCAGGTCGGGACGATGGTCGGCCAACCACGCGGTAGCGGCCGCACGGCTCTCGAAGACGACGGTGCGGAAGCCGTGACCCTCGAGCAGTTCGCGGAGGAGGAAGAGGAAGTCCGGGTCGTCGTCCACGACCAGAACCGTTCGGGGTTGACCGTCCATCGCCGTCCTTCCCTTCCACCGCCGCTCAGGGCGCCGCGACGGCTTCGGTCACCGGCTGCTCGATCGGCAGGGTGATCCGGAACGTCGTGCCGCGCCCCACCTCGCTGTCCGCGGTGATGTCCCCGCAGTGCATTTTGACCACCCCGTAGGCGATCGCGAGACCAAGACCGGTGCCCTTGCCCGCCTCCTTCGTCGTGAAGAACGGGGTGAAGAGCTTGGGCAGGTTTTCCGCGGGGATGCCGCAGCCGCTGTCCGTGACTTTGATTTCCAGCGTCCTGCCGTCCTGGATACAGCGGGCGCACAGCCGCAACTCGCCCGCGCCCTGGATGGCGTCGAGGCCGTTCTCCAGCAAGTTGACCAGCATCTGCTTGATCTGCGTGGCATCGACCAGCATCACCGGCAGACCCGGCTCGACTTCCATCACGAACCGGACCGGTCGGCCTTCCAGCCGCGGCTGCAGGATCCCGGCCACCTCCTGGAACAGCTGTGCGGTGTCGGTGGGAGTCTTCTGCACGCGGGACTGGCGGGCGAAGTCGAGCAGGCCGCGGACGATGTTGCGGCACCGCGTCGCCTCCCGCACGATCACATCGATGTCCGAGCGCCGGGGATCGCCCTCCGGGAGCTGCTTGGCCAGGATGTGGGAGTAGAGCAGGACGACGCCGAGCGGGTTGTTGATCTCGTGGGCGACGCCGGCGGAGAGCTGTCCCATCGAGGCCAGCTTCTCGGAGTGGACGAGGCGCTGCTGGGCGGAGGCCAGTTCGTCGTGGGACACCCGCAACTGGTGGATCACGGCCTGCAACTCGTCGACGAGGTACGGCAGGCACATCTCGGGTTCCGCCAGGCCCTGGCAGACCGCGATCGCCTTCTCCCGGCAGGTGGGGTAGCCGCAGGCCCCGCAGTCCAGGCGGTCCTCGGGAGTCCCCTTCTTCATCCGCCGCAGCGCCGCGGCGATCTGCACCTCCGAGGGCTGCGGCAGCACCACCACCTGACTCTGGAAGGTCCGACTCAGATCCAGGTCGTCGAACTCGGCGATCGCCTCCACCACCTCCCGCTGGGTCGTGCGGCGCCCGAGTTCGGTGACGAAGGCGGCGACCACCTCCTTGCGCATGAACGGACTCAGCCCCTGGGGCATGAGGGGGCCGTTGATGCATCCTTCGCAGAACAGGATGTCGAACAGCCGCGCGTCGCTGGAGCCGTTGGCCACCGCTTCGAGGGCGCCGAGAACGCGGTCCTTGCCCTCGGTGACGACGATGTCGTTCTCGAGGATGTCCGCCCGCAGTCCGGCGGTCTTGAGCAGACCGCCGGACAGCGGAAAGGACCGGCCGAGGTCGCAGCGCGGACTGTCGAAGAACGTCTCCGTCATGTGTTCCGGCACGATCCCGGCGCGGAACAGCATCCGTCGCAGCTCCTCGAAGGTCAGTACGGCGTCGACCTCGCCGTTGACCAGCGGGTCGCGGAATTCGTTCTTCTTGGCGATGCAGGGGCCGATGAAGACCACGCGGACGCCGGCCCCCCGGCGCTTGCGGATCGCGCGCGCGGTGGCAATCATCGGAGAGACGATGGGAGCCAGCGTGCCGAGCAGCGACGGCATGTGCTTCTGGACGAACGAGACCAGGGCGGGGCAGGCCGACGAGATGAGTTGCGTGGCGCTCGCCGCGGACCTCTCGGCCAACCGGGAGTAGGCCCGACCGACCAGTTCGGCGCCGAGCGCGACCTCCCAGACCTCGGCGAAGCCCAACGCGCGGATCGCGGCGACCAGCTTTCCGGGCCGTGTCGGATGAAACGCGGCCGGGAACGACGGCGCGAGGCAGGCGAACGTCGGCGTCTCTCGATCGGCGAGCATGCGTTCGACCCGCGGCACGCAATCGACGATCCGCTTGGCTTGCTGGGCGCAGACGCGGACGCAGTTGCCGCAAGCGATGCAGCGCTCCTGGAGCACGGTGGCCTGCCCGTTCTCGACTCGGATCGCCTTGGCCGGGCACTCGCGCACGCAGGTGTAGCAACGCCGGCACCGCTCGGGAATCGTGGCGACGACGTTCTGGCCGAGGGGCAGGGGCGCGTCGTCCGGGTCGATGCACGCAGTCATCCGAACGTCCTTCCTAGACGCGGCTCCGGCGTTCGTAGTGCGTGTGGAGCAGGTGATGCGACTTCTCGCCCAGCGGGGCGCCGAGGAACTCGGCGTAGAGCTGCGCGACCTGCGGGTTCTCGTGGGACTTGCGCAGCTTCTTCCCCTCGTCCTCCTTGTAGATCGCGGCGATGCGGGCCCGGCGGACCTCGTCGGTGGTGAACCGGGGTTGGCCGCCGCCTCCGATGCAGCCGCCCGGGCAGGTCATCACCTCGATGAAGTGGTAGCTCGCCTCGCCGGCCCGGACACGCTCGATGATCCGGCGGGCGTTGCCGAGGCCGTGGGCCACGGCGACCTTCATCTCGACCCCTTCCAGGAACGACCACTCGGGTTTCGCGCCGGTGACGGTGATGCCGGCCTCCTTGACCCCCTCGAGGCCCATGACCGGCTGGACGTGCAGCTTGTCGAAAGGCAACGGACGCCCGGTGACGAGTTCCCAGGCCGTCCGCAGCGCAGCTTCCATCACGCCGCCGGTGTTGGCGAAGATGTCGGCGGCGCCGGACGACAGCCCGAGCGGCGCGTCCATCTCCTCGTCGGGCAGCGCCGCGAAGTCGATGCCGGCCTGCCGGATCATCCGCCCCAGTTCGCGCGTCGTCAGCACGACGTCGACATCGCGCACGCCGCTGCCGTTCATCTCCGGGCGCTGCGCCTCGTACTTCTTGGCCGTGCAGGGCATGACCGACACGACGAACAGGTCCTCCGGACGCTTGCCGATCTTCTGCGCGTAGTAGGTCTTGGCCAGCGCGCCGAACATCTGCTGGGGCGACTTGCAGGTCGAGAGGTTATCGACCATGTCGGGGTAGTAGTGCTCCATGAACTTGATCCAGCCGGGGGAGCAACTGGTGAACATCGGGAGCGCCACGGACTGCCGATCAACGAGCGCCCGCTTGAGGCGGGTGAGCAGCTCGGTGCCCTCCTCCATGATCGTCATGTCGGCGGTGAAGTTGGTGTCGAAGACGGCGTCGAAGCCGAGACGGCGCAGCGCAGCCGTCATCTTGCCGGTGACGAGCGTGCCCGGGGGCATGTCGAAACACTCCCCGAGCGCCGCGCGGATCGCGGGGGCGGTCTGGACGACCACGTGCTTCCGGGGGTCGTCGAGCGCGGCCCAGACCTCGTCGATCTGATCGCGCTCGACGATCGCCCCGACGGGACAGACCGCGCCGCACTGGCCGCACTGGACGCAGACCACCTCCTCCAGGTCATGCCCGAAGGCCGGCGCCATCACGCACTTGAAACCGCGAAACTGCGGCCACAGCGCGGCGACGCCCTGGACCTCGTTGCAGACGGTGATGCAACGCCGGCACAGCACGCACTTCGAACTGTCGCGCACCAGGGCCGGCGTCGACTGGTCCAGGTACTTGCGGCTCTTCTCTCCGGCGTAGGTCACCTGGCGCACACCCAGCTCGCGGGCCAACGCCTGCAGTTCGCAGTCGTCCCCCCGCACGCAGGTCTGGCAGTCGCCGGCATGATCCGAGAGCAGCAGGTCGACCACCAGTTGGCGCGCCTCTCGGACGCGACGGGTATTCGTCCTCACCTTCATGCCGTCGGCCACCGGCGTGACGCAGGAGGCGACCAACGTGCGGGCCCCCTCGACCTCGACGGTGCAGACCCGGCAGGCGCCGATCGCCTGGACGTTCTCGAGGTAGCAGAGGGTCGGGATGCGGCGACCGGCCCGCCGGGCGGCCTCGAGCACGGTGGTTCCATCGGGGACCTCGATCGGGATTCCGTCAATCGTGAGCTTCGCCATGATGCTCTCTCCTCATCCTCACTTGCATTCGCGGTAGTCGCAGCGCAGGCAACGCCTCGCCTCCTGCAATGCCGCACCCTCCGTGAACGTCAGCTCGACCTCCTGGAATGTCCCCTTGCGCCGCTCCACGGGAAGCATGCGCATCGGCGCACGCGGGAACGGCGCGGGATCCGCGTTCGGATCGAAGGGCACCGCGGCGGGCGCCTCGGCGCGCCAGAAGGCATGCATTTCCCCGGTCAGGAATCGATCGATGCCGACCGCCGCCCGCTCGCCCGCCCCCACCGCCTCGGCCACCGAGGACGGTCCGACGGCGGCGTCGCCGCCGGCGAACAGCCACGGAATCGAGGTCGCACCGGTGAGCGGGTCGGCCTCGACGTAGCCCTGACGGGTCAGCTTCAGGCCCAGGCCGTCCACGAACTCCGACGGCTCGAGCACCTGGCCGATGGCGGCAATGACCTGATCGGCCTCGACGACGAAGGGCGCCTCCTCGGCGGGTTGCGGGCGTCGCCGGCCGCTGCGGTCGTAGGGGCCCAGGACCATCTTGCGGCTCCGCACGCCGGCGACCTTGCCGTCGCGCACGAGGATCTCCTCGGGGGCCACCAGCTCGCGGATCGTGACACCCTCACGCTCGGCCTCCTCGATCTCCTCGCCGTAGGCCGGCATCTCCCCGCGGGTGCGGCGGTAGAGCACGGTGACGGTGTCGGCACCGAGGCGCAGGGCGGTGCGGGCGGCATCGATCGCGGCGTTGCCGCCGCCGATCACGACCACCCGCCCGCCGACGCGGCCCGCGCCGCCGAGGTTGTAGCGCTTGAGGAACGTCAACGCCTCGGCCACCCCCTCGGCCTGCTCGCCGGGGATGCCGAGGCGCGCCCCCTTCGGGGCGCCGACGCCGAGGAACACCGCCTCGTAGCCCTGCTGGCGGAGGCCGGGCAGGGTGAAGTCGCGCCCCAGCCGCTGGCCCGTCTGGATGTCCACCCCCAGCCGCTCGATCATCCGCACCTCGCGTTCGACGATCTCGCGGGGCAGTCGGTAGGCCGGAATCGCCTGGACCAGCATCCCGCCGGGCTTCGGCTCGGCCTCGAAGACCGTCGGCCGGTATCCGAGACGGGCCAGGAAGTAGGCGCAGGAAAGGCCGGCCGGACCCGCCCCGATGACGGCGATCTTCCGTGCCGCGTTCTCCGGGTTGTCGCGCACCTCGGGCAGCTGGACGGTCACCTCCTGGTCGGCGAGGTAGCGCTTGACTCCGCGAATCGAGACCGGGGCGTCGAGGGTGGAGCGGCGGCACTTGTCCTCGCAGGTGTGGAAGCAGACGCGGGCGCAGACGGCCGTCAGCGGGTTGCGCTCGCGGTGCAACCGCAGCGCCTCCGCATAGCGCTTCTCGCCGGTCAGCGACACGTAGCCCGGGACATCGACGCCGGCCGGGCAGGCGTTCTGGCAGGGAGCGCGGACGAGTTCGGGACAGACGCCCGCGACGCAGCGCTTGGCGCGGATGTGCGCGTCGTACTCGTGACGGAAGTGCCGGATCGTGGACAGCACGGGGTTGGGGGCGCTCTGACCGAGGCCGCATAGCGCGGTGTCCTTGATCCGGTTGCCGAGCGCGACCAGACGCTCGACGTCCCCCTCGACGCCCTCGCCGCGGCAGATGCGCTCGAGGATCTCCAGCATCCGCTTCGTGCCGATCCGGCAGGGGACGCACTTGCCGCACGATTCGTCCTGGACGAACTCGAGGAAGAAGCGGGCGACATCGACCATGCAGGCGTCCTCGTCCATGACGATCAGCCCGCCCGAGCCCATGATCGCGCCGAGTTCCTGCAGGGTCTCGTAGTCCATCGGGACGTTCAGGTGCTCGCGGGGGATGCACCCGCCGGAGGGGCCGCCGACCTGGGCGGCCTTGAACTTCTTGCCGCCCGGGATCCCGCCGCCCACGTCGTAGACGATCTCGCCCAGCGACATGCCGATCGGCACCTCGACCAGGCCGGTGTTGTTCACCGCGCCGGCGAGGGCGAAGACCTTGGTACCCTTGCTCTTCTCGGTGCCGTAGGAGGCGTACCAGTCGCCGCCCTTGAGGATGATCATCGGGATCGCGGCGTACGTCTCGACGTTGTTCAGCAAGGAGGGCATGCCCCACAGGCCCTTGACGGCCGGAAATGGAGGTCGTGGACGGGGTTCGCCCCGGTTGCCCTCGATGGAAGTCATCAGCGCGGTCTCCTCGCCGCAGACGAAGGCGCCGGAGCCCATGCGGATCTCCAGGTCGAAGGAGAAGTCTGTGCCGAGGATCTTCGCGCCGAGCAGGCCGCGCTGGCGGGCCTGATCGATCGCGATGCCCAGCCGCTTGACCGCCAGCGGGTATTCGGCACGGACGTAGACGAACCCCTGGGCCGCGCCTACGGCGTAGGCGGCAATCGCCATCGCCTCGATCACGCTGTGCGGGTCGCCCTCCAGGACGCTGCGGTCCATGAAGGCGCCGGGATCGCCCTCGTCCGCGTTGCACAGCACGTACTTCCTGGGTCCCTGGGCCTTGCGGGCGAACGCCCACTTCAGGCCGGTGGGGAAGCCGGCTCCGCCGCGTCCCCGGATGCCGGACTTCTTGACCTCCTCGATCACCTGCTCGGGCGTCATCTCGGTCAACGCCTTGGCCAGGGCCAGGTAGCCGTCCCGCGCCAGGTACTCCTCGATGCGCGTGGGGTCGATCAGGCCGCAGTTCCGCAGGACGATCTTCACCTGGTCCTTGAAGAACGAGAGCTTGCCCAGCGCCGGGACGGCCTCGTCGCCGGCGGGCTTCTTGTAGAGCAGCCGTTCGACGGGTCGTCCCTTGAGCAGATGCTGCTCGACGATCTCGGCGGCGTCGGCGGCCTTCAGCTTCTGGTAGAACGTGCCGTCGGGATAGACCACGGCGACGGGTCCGGCCGCGCAGGGGCCGAGGCAGCCCGTCTCGACGACCTTGATCTCCTCCGCCAGCCCTTGCTTGTCGATGGCGCTGCGAAGGGCGGCAGCGAACTCCAGCGCACCGGAGGCGACGCAGCCGCCGCCGGCGCAGACGAGGAAGTGGCTTCGTACCTTGTCCATCGCTTCTGCCTCCCGTTCCCTACAGGCGGATCAGGTAATTGGCGACCGCGGTGCCGCCGACCACGTGCTCGCGGACGATCTCGCGCACGCGCGCGCTGTCGAGCTTGCCGTAGCGGAACTGCGTTCCGTTCTTGTCGGTCAACGTCAGCATCGGTTCCTGACTGCAGAGGCCCGCACAGCCGGACTGGCGCAGGGTCACATCCCGGACGCCCGCCGCCTCCAGTTCCGCCGCCAGGCAGGCCAGCACGTCTCGGGCGCCGGCGGCGATGCCGCAGGTGCCCATGTGGACATTGATCACGGTCGCCTTCGGAGCGCCGCGGATCTCGAGTTCCTCGCGCGCCTTGGCGGCCAGCGCCTTCAACTCGGCCACGCTCTGGATCTTGTCGCCCATTGTCGCCTCCCTAGGCCACTTCGGCCTTGGCATCCGCCCGATACGGTGCGAGGAGTTCGCGCACCTTCACCGGCTTCACGCGGTGGTGCACGTCCTCATCGATCATGATCGCCGGAGCGAGGCCGCAGGCGCCGAAGCAGCGCGCGACCTCGAGCGTGAACAGCCGGTCCGGGGTGGTCTCGCCGACATCGATCTTGAGTTCGCTCTTGAACGTGTCGAGCACCTGCTTGCCGCCGCGGACGTAGCAGGCCGTGCCGAGGCAGACGCGGATCAGGTGCCGGCCGCGCGGCACGGTGGTGAAGAACGAGTAGAACCCCACGACGCCCGCCACCTCGCTGTACGACTTGCCGAGTCGCTCGGCGATGCGCTTGAGCGCCGTCTCGGGGAGGTAGCCGAACAGCCCCTGGGCGATTTGCAGCACGGGGATCAGGGCCCCGGCCTTGCCCGCATAGTCGTCGAGCACCTCGTCCAACCGGGCGAGGAGCTCCTGTTCCGTCGGCTCCCGGCCCTTCTCGCAGCTGCAGCATCCGCTCTCCATCGTTCTCCTCCTTCGCTTTCCCGGTGACTACGCAGTCACCTGCAATTCCCGCAGATCCTCGCGCACCCGTTCCGCGAACCGCCGCGCGGCGACCCACCCGCCGCGCGCCGCATCCGACCCGTCTTCGCCGGCTTCCCATGAAACCGCCCGTCGTTCTCCGGCCGCCGACCGAACCCGGCACTGCAGGACCAGCTCCGGGTGCGTGCAGGCCATGGCGAACAACGTGCCCGGCAGGTCGCCGAGCGGCATCCGGTCGACGTGCCCGAGCCGCAGTTCGGCGACGACGAGCGCGCCGCCGAGCGACGAACGGCCGAGCCTCAGGCCGCCGCCGGCCTGCTCCGCCGCGGTCCGCAACAGGCTCAGTCCGAGTCCGGTGCGCTTGCCTTCCTTCGTCGTGAAGAACGGATCGAGCACCCGCTCCGCCGGCTCGGGGAAGCCGGACCCGTCGTCCTCCACGCTCAGCACCAGCCGGTCGCGAGCCGGGTCCTCGTCGATCGACACCAGGATCGTTCGCGCGCCGGCGCGCACGGCGTTCTCGAGCAGGTCCAACAGATGAAGGGACAGCTCCTGCATCAGGCGACCCCCCGTCCGCCGGCGCCCCGCAGCGCCAGCGCGAACTCGGAGAAGCCCGGCGCCGCGAGCCGCAAGCGGCTCCGGCAGGCGCCCAGTTCGTCGAGGCAGTGCGCGTCCGAGCCCCGCAACACGGGGTGCGGCAGAGCGCGCACGGCCTCGCGCCAGGGCGGCGCGGCATCGGCCGCGGAGATCTCGATCGCGTCGAACCTCACGTCGGCCGGCCACAGCCCGAGCTGCGAGAACACGCTGAACGATGGCCGGTCGAGGTGGCAGGCCACGACCAGCCCCCCGTGCCGCCGGATCAGCTCGACCGCCGCCCCGAGCGGGAAACCCGAGGCTGCCGCGAGCAGACGCCGTTCCTCGTCCACCGCACGACCCTCGGCATCGCACACCGTCTGCGCCCCGTAGTGCCGCCGGGAGGCGACGCCCGCCAGCGGCAAGGTGGCCCCCACCGCCTCGCCCGTCGCCAGCGCGGCCTCGTCGTCGCCAAACAGCCCCAGCACGTGGATCTCCTCGGCCGTCGTAACCTCGATGCCGGCCAGCACCACCGGATCCCCGCCGGCGGCCGCCCGGACCGCCGGGACGTTGCGGGCGCTGTTGTGGTCGCAGATCGCCAGCATCGCCAGACCCCGTCGACGCGCCTCCCGGACGATCGCCGGCGGCGTCATCTCGTCCGCGCCGCACGGCGAGAGCGCGGTGTGAACGTGCAGGTCGGCGTCGAAGAGCCTCACGCATTCCGCCCCTTCACACCCAGGCTCCACAGCCGACCCACCACGTCGAACGCCGAAGCGTCCGATACGTACAGCGGCAACTGCTGTTCCACGGCCCGCTGTCGCACCGCATCCTCGGGCGTGCGCCCGGCCGCAAAGATCACACCGGCCAATCCCGCGTGGACGGCGACGGCGATCACGTTGAGGTGCACCTGGATCGTGACCAGCACGCCGCCCGGCGGAGCGTTGGCCAATACATCCGACAGCATGTCCGAGACGTGCCCCGCGACGACTTCGGCGGAACCCGCATCGGCCAGCTCCGGCGTCAACAGGCGCAAGTCCAGCGACCGAGCCAGTTCGTCGAGTCTCATCGCAATTCCTCCTCGACGGGACGGTGCGGGCATGCGGCGAGCATCGCGCGCCCGAGCACAACGTCTTCCGCCAGCGCCTGGCAGGTCGGTGCCCCACAGTCGGCGCAGTCACGGCCGGGCAGCGCCCGCGCCAGCCGGTCGATCTCTCCGAGCAACTGGACGGCGCGGGAGAGATCCGGGTCCAGACGCACGCCGCGACGAACCTGTCGTTCCACTGCCAGCGGCTCGGCGGGCGCGACCGGCCCGTCGCCGACCGACCAGGTGCGCGCCCGGTGTCCGGCGATGGCCGGATCCTCCCGCAGCAGCGGCGAACCGAAGCATCCGCCGTCGCAGGCCCAGAGTTCGAGCAGCAGCACGTCGCCGAGCGCCCCGTTCTCCGCCTCGTCGAGAACGCGCAGGACGTGGCGCAGGCCGGTCGCGACAAGCACCGCGGGGGCGGTGGTCGGCGCCGCGACCGGCGATGCGGCCTCGTCCACCGTCGGACGCGGCCGTCCGACCAACACCCCCAGCATCTCCCGCAGCAGGCTGGTCGGCGCGACCAGCTCGGCGGCCCCCGGGCCGGTGGTCGAAGTCAGGGACGATCGCTGCGCGGGGCAGAGCGTGACGAACGCCGCGGGCCGCGTCTGGAGCGCGCGACGCGCGGCTTCGAGCGGGGTGAGGAAGGGCGCCACCTGCGCGAGCAGGCCGGGAAACCGCGATGCGACCAGGTTCAACACCGCCGGGCAGAACGGCGCGATCACGGGTCGGGGTCCACTGTTCGCGCGCGCCCGCTCCGCGGCGGCGGCCCGCAGGCCACGCTCCCACGGCTCGAGCGTGCGGACGTCACGGTGGCCGAGCCGTTCCAGCGCGGCGAGCGCGTCGGCGGGTCGGACCGCAGCGCCGAACTGCACCAGCAGCGCATCGGGAACGACGAGCGTCCCGCCGTCCACGGCCGGAGCGTCCGACCGCCCCCGCAAGCCCAGCGCCCCCGTCGGACAGACGGCCAGACAGGCCGCACAGTCGATGCACAGGTGCTCGAGGATCGAAGGGCCGGAATCGCGCAACCGGACGGCCTGCACGGGACAGGCGCGCACGCAGCGGCGACAGCGCTGGCAGCGCGCCGCCTCGACCGCGACCGAATGTCCGACGACGACGCCGCCCTCCTGGGGCCGATAGCGCACGCTGAACGCGACCCGAGTGCCACGCCCCACCGTGGACTGCAGCGAGAACCGATCGCTGTTGCGCCGGATGCTCGGCAACCCCATCCCCGCCCCGAACCCCAGCTCCCGGGCGGCAAGCGGAGCCGTCGAGAAGCCCTCGCGCAACGCCAGATCGATGTCCGGAATCCCGGGACCCTCGTCCTCCACCTCGACGTCGAGCTGCCCCGGCCCGAAGTAGCAGCGCATCGTCCCGCGCCGCGCGTGGATCACCACGTTGGCCTCGGCCTCATACGCGGCAATCAACGCACGACGAATCGCCCCGACGTCGACCCCCAGCCGCTTGAGATGCTCTTTCAAAGCGCGGGTGGCACGCCCCACGTCGTCGTAGACGCCGCCGACCAACGGCCACTCCGCAACGGTCACGACCGGCCGCCTTCCCCCTCCCCCAACAGCCGAGACAGCCGCCCGCAGGTCTCGGAGACCCCGACGGGCGAGACGAGCAACACCGTGCCGCGCGCCTGCGCCGCCGCGATCACCTCCGCTTCGGGCTCCTTTCCGTCCACGAAACAGATCGCCGGCACATCCATCAGGTCCGCCAGCCGCAACAACGGTCGACTCGCGAGGTTCGTCACCACCAGCGTGCGCGGCGAGGAACGCTCGAGCAGGTCGCTGATGCGGTCGCCGGCGTAGACCCGGTCGATCTCCACCGCCAGGCCGGACCCGCGGGTGACGACCCGCGCGCCCAACGCCTCGGCAACCTCGCTCAGCGACTTCGCGACCATCGGGCCTCCACCGGCTCCCCCGGACCGCGTGACGCCGGCGTCCCCAGCAAGAGTCGGGCCGTCCGCTCCCCGCGAACGCGGACGCCGGCAGCGAGTCATTTCCGCACGTTGGCAGGCGACTGGCGGCGCTCTCGACACCTGCGCGGTCGTTCGACGGGTTCCTGTCAACCGGCCGTGTCGCTCACTCGGCAAGAAAAACGAGTAGATTCAATGGATCATGACATTTGGGCACAGATCGCCCATGGGCAATCCGGGAACGACGGCCCGGGGCCGGGCGCGAGCGTTCCGGTCCCGTCGCCAGGGACAGAGCCGTCCAGCGGATCAACCCCGGAAGTCCTTCTTGTCCAGGCCGTACTTCCGCATCCGCTCGTAGAGCGCTCGGCGCGAGATCCCGAGCGCGCGATGGGTTGCGTTGATCTCCCCCCCGTGCTCGGCCAGCACCCGTTCGATCACGCTGCGTTCGGTGCGCTCCATCTCGTCGCGCAGCAATCCGGGCGTGGCCGGCACCGAGAGCAGACGCGCACCGAGGACCGATTCGTCACGAACGAACGGCCCGAGGCGGCCATCCTGGGCCGTGACCAGCATGCGCTCGACGGCGTTGCGCAGTTCGCGCACGTTGCCCGGCCAGGGATAGTGCATCAGTTCATCGAGCGTTCGTTCGTCGACCGGCAGCGGCGGGACGCCGTTGCGCGCGGCCGCCATCCGGAGGAAGTGGGACACGAGCAGCGGGACGTCCTCGGAACGTTCGCGGAGTGGCGGCACGGTGACCGGAATCACCGCGATCCGATGATAGAAGTCCTCGCGCATCCTGCCGAGACGCACCTGCTGCTGCAGATCGACCTTCGTCGTGGCGAGCAGACGGGTGTCGACTTTGCGCTGGGTGTCCGCCCCGACGGGCGTGACGAGGCCGTCCTCCAGGACGCGCAGCAGATCCACCTGCGCGCGAAGCGGCAGGCTTTCGACCTCGTCGAGCAGCAACGTGCCGCCGTGGGCGGCGACGAGCTTGCCCTGGCGCGGCGCGACGGCGCCGGTGAAAGCGCCGCGGGCGTGGCCGAACAGCTCGCTTTCCAGCAGCGGCTCGGCCAGCGCCCCGGCGTTGACGGCGATGAAAGGCCCGGCGCTGCGCGCGCTGCGGGCGTGAATCGCACGCGAGACCAGTTCCTTCCCGCTGCCGGTTTCGCCCCAGATCAGCACCGGGGCGTCGGATCGCGCCGCCGCTTCGATCTGGTGGAACAGGTCCTGCATCGCGACCGAGCGGCCGACGAGGCCGAAGCGGCCGTCCTCCTCGGGAGCCGCCATCTCGAGCCGGCGGCGCAGCGACTCGGTCTCGCGTCGCAGGGACGATCGCTCCACCGCCCGTGCAATCGACGCCAGCAGCACGTCGTCCTCGAACGGCTTCTCGACGAAGTCGTAGGCGCCCGCCTTCAGGCAGCGTACGGCCATCGACACGTCGCCGTGCCCGGTGATGACCACGACCGACGGCGGGAAGCGGCGGCGAATCACCTCGTCGAGGAACTCCTCGCCATCCATCCCGGGCATCTTGATGTCCGTGACGATGCAGTCGACCTCGGGCAGTCCGGGCCATGCCAGGGCCGCCTCCGCGGACGAGAAGGTCGTCACGCGGTAGCGACGCAGCCGCAGCATCTGCCCGATGGCGCTCCGGGCCGCCTCATCATCATCGATGACGGCGACCGACGAACCGGTGCACGCGACGTCAGGCATCCTTCCTCCCGTCCTCCGTGACGACCGATCCGGCAAGGGGCAATCGCACGGTGAAGGTCGCCCCCCGGCCCGGCGCGCCGGACGCTTCGATCGTGCCGCCATGGTCCTTGACGATGGTGAGCGAGATCGACAACCCGAGCCCCGTGCCCTGGCCCGGCTGCTTGGTCGTGAAGAACGGCGCGAAGAGCCGGGCGGCGTCCGCCGCCGCGAACCCCACTCCGGTGTCGGCGATCTCGATGACCACCGGACGCGGATGTCCCGGTTCGAAACGCGAAGTCACGCGCAACCGCCGCTCCGACGACTGTTCCATCGCCTGCCGCGCGTTGGTCAACAGATTGAGGAACACCTGCTCCAGCCGGAGCCGGTCCCCTTGCACCTGCGGCAGGTCCGGCGAGGGTTCGAACCGCACTTCGACACCGGACAGCCGCATGTGGTGCGCGACGAAATCGAGCGCTTCGGACAGCACCGCATTGAGGTCCACCGGTGCGGCGATCGGTTCCGAGCGTCGGGCCAGCTGGCGCATCTGACCGATGATCCGTGCGGCACGGTCCACTTGCTCGGAAATCCGCCGCAGGTTCAGTTCGACCTCCCCCGGCTCGCCCGCCTGGTTCTCCAGCATGTACGCCGCGTTCTTGGCGAACGTCCGGATGCTGGTCAGCGGCTGGTTCAGCTCGTGGGCGACGGCCGCGGCCATCTCGCCCAGTTCGGCCAACCGCACCGAGTGAACCAGCTGCTCCTCCTGCTGCCGCGCCAACTCGACCAACTCGCCGCGACGCTCTTCGGCCTCTTTCCGCGCCGTGATGTCGTACACGTTGACCAGGATCCCCGGACGACCGTCGAATCGCACCGGCTCACTGGCCAGATCGACCCACACGGCACGGCCGTCCCGGTGAAGAAAACGCGTTTCGTAGTGGAGTCCCCGCACCTCGCCGCGCTCCCGCCGCTCGAGCCGCGCACGCACGGCCGCATGGTCGTCCGGATGAATCACCTCCCAGATCGACCGACCTGCCAGTCCGCCCTCGTCGTACCCCAGCAGCGCCTCGAACCGCCGGTTGCACAGAACCACCCGCTCGTCCCGGTACACCGCCACGCCCGCCAGCGAATGCTCGAACAGCGCGCGGTAGTTCTCGCTCGACACCTGGTACGCCCGCGTCGTCTTCTGCAGTCGCGCGGACAAGCCTCCCACGCACGCACCCACCACCAGGAACAGCAGGACCCGCACGGTGTCGGTCCATGCCTCTCCGACCCCGACGCCGAGCAGTCGGAGCACGACCAACACGCACCCTTGCAGGAAGGCGATCCCCAGGGCAACCCAACCCCACCACAAGCCGGCCAGCACGATCGGGACGTAGGCCAGATGCACCCAAACCGTCGACTGTCGCTCGACGAGGTCGAAGTAGATGGCCGCCCCGACGAAGGCCGCCAGAAGCAAGGCCAGTACGGTGACGCGGTACGGGGCCCAGCGAGAATCGTGCGACATCGCGAGCCGGAGGCTACGCAGCCGGGGACCCGTCTGCAACTGCCGCGCGACCTCCCGACGTCGGGGGCGGACGGCGGTCGCGCCTTCCGCCGGCCCCGAACACGGCGCGACCCGCGAACGCCTCGCGCCGTTCCGCCGGAGCGCCGGCGACGGCCGCACCGAGCCGACTCGATCCGCAACCTGGTTCCGGCCGTGGTCCCTGAGCGCGGTCAGCCCCGACCGAACGCCTCGACGAAGCGTTGTTCCATCTCCGGGGTGACGATCAGCACGAGTTGCCCGCGGTCGGGCAGCCGCAAGTCGGCCGGCGGACCGACGACCAGCTCGTCTCCCTGCCCGAACGCCACGACGCTGCAGCCGGTGCGGGCACGCACCTGGGCCTCGGCGAGCGTGCGGCCGCGGAGCCCCGGCGGAACGGCGACCCGCTTGGCGAACAGCCCCTCGACCATCATCAGCGTCGTGCCGTGTTGCAGGTGGTTCAGGATCGCGTCGGCGCCGACCGAAGCCGCCGAGAGCACGAAGTCGGCGCCGGCGCGGTGCAGGGTCGCCACGTTCCGCTCGTGCGTCGCCCGGCTGGCGATCGGCACGCCGGGCCGCAGGCGGCGGCAGTAGATCGTCAGGTAGATGTTGATGTCGTCGTCTCCGGTCGTCAGGATCACCGCCGTCGCGTCGTCGAACCCGGCCCGGCGGAGCACCTCGCGGTCGGCGGCATCGCCGGCGACGACGCGGCCGGACGCCACGGGGTCGCCCGCGCCGGCCTGGTCCACCATCCGCCAGTCGATCCGGCGCGCCTCGAGCGCGCGGGCGGCCGCCCGGCCGACGTCGCCGCCGCCGATGATCACGACATGGCCGGCCGGCTCGTCCTCGCCGCCGACGAGCGCGTTGTACCGTTCGAGCTGCTCGGCGGAGAGCCCCATCAACAGCACCGAACTGTCGGTGATCCGGCTCCGCGGTCCGGCCAGTTCGAACCGCCCGCGATCCCAGAGGCCGGCGACGGTGATCCCCAGCCGCTCGCCGAACGCCGCCTCGGCCAGCGTGCGACCGACCCAGGGGGAGCCGTGCGCGTGCGCCTCGGCGATCCGCACGCCGGCCAGCTGCCCGAGCACCCGGGCGACGGCCCGGCCGCCGCCGACGTAGCGCGCCAGTCCGGCCCCGAGCAACTCGCGCAACAGCAGGACCTGCGTCGAGCCGGCCAGCTCGAGGATGTCCACGGCGTCCGGGTCGCCGGCGACGCTCGCCACCGGAACGACCTCGGACAACGGCCGGACGGTCGAGACGATGTTGACGTTGCGCGCGTCGTTGTCGGACGTGACCGCCACCAGAGCCGCCCCCTTGACCCGCGCGCGCCGGTAGGTGTCCGGGTCGTCCGGCTCGCCCACGACGACCTGCCATCCCAGATCGTGCAGCGCGACGGCCTCCTGGACGTCCGGCGTGATCAGGACGCACGGCGTCCCCTGGGGCTCCAGCCGGGCCCGCAACGCCTGCGACACCGCGTCGTGGCTCGTGAGCAGCGCGTGTCCCAGCGTCTCGGGCGGCAGCTCGCGCGGCGCCCGCGCCGCCTCCTGCACCTGCACGATCGGGGCGTAGACGAACTCGATGATCACGTACGGCAGCAGCACGAGCACGAACACCATGCCGCTCAACAGCACGATCACCGAGAACGCCCGGCCCAGATCGCTCTGGAAGGTGATGTCGCCGTAGCCGAGCGTCGTCATCGTGGTCAGGGTCCAGTAGAGCCCCGAGACGAAGCTGTACTCGCGCCCCTCCAGATGCATGAACAGCTCGAACAACAGCGCGTAGACCACGATCATCGCGGCCAGGAACAGGCAGAACTTGACGAGGAACACGACGTTCCGCCGCAGGCGGCGCGACGCCAGCATCAGAACGGTCTGCACGCCGACCGTCTTCAAGGATCCGCTCCCCGCGGCGCCGCGGACGGCTCGGGGGGACGACCGGGCGCCGCGCCGGATCCTGCCCCGTCCGGCCGCGGCGGCGCAAGACGCGCGTTCGCGTCCGATCAGTCGCGCAGCCAGTGACAGGTGTAGCCGCCGGGATGACGCACCAGGTAGTCCTGGTGCTCGTCCTCCGCGGGCCAGAACGGGCCCGCCGGCGCGATCTCGGTCACCACCGGCGCCGGCCAGCGCCCCGAGGCATCGACCTCGGCCCGCACCCGCTCCGCCGTCGCCCGCTGTTCATCGTCGAAGTAGAAGATCGCGGATCGGTACTGCGAGCCGACGTCGTTGCCCTGCCGGTTCGGCGTGGTCGGGTCGTGCAACCGGAAGAAGTAGCGCAGGAGGTCGGCGTACGAGAGCCGCGACGGGTCGAACTCGACCCGCACCGCCTCGGCGTGGCCCGTCCGCCCGGTCTTGACGTCGTCGTACCGGGGGTTCTCGAGCGTGCCGCCGGTGTAGCCGACCTCCGTGTCGAGAACGCCATCGAGCTCGCGAAGCAGCTGCTCCACGCCCCAGAAGCATCCGCCGGCCAGCAGCGCGGTCCGGCGCGTCGCCGCCTGCTTCCTCGACCCCTCGGCGTCGAACAGCGGCGCGAACTCCCCGTACCCCTCCTCGACCAGCCGGTCCGCCGGCACGAAGCGCAGCGCCGCCGAGTTGATGCAGTAGCGCAGCCCTCCCGGCCCCGGCCCGTCGGGGAAGACGTGCCCGAGGTGCGAGTCGGCTCCGCGCGATCGCACCTCGACGCGCCGCATCCCGTGGCTCTCGTCGACCCGTTCGACCACCGCGTCCTCCCGCAGCGGCCGCGTGAAGCTCGGCCAGCCGGTCCCCGAGTCGAACTTGTCCGTCGAGGCGAACAGCGGCTCGCCGGAGACGATATCGACGTAGATACCGGGCTCGTGGTGATCCCAGTAGGCGTTGCGGAAGCGCGGCTCGGTGCCGCACTCCTGCGTCACATGGTACTGTTCGGGCGTCAGCCGCGCCCGCAGTTCCTCCGCGGTCGGCCGGCCGGTGGGCTCGGTCATGGCAGTCGTCCTCCCCGTCTCGGTGCGGCCCGGCCGCTCGCACGCTCCGGCGGACCAGAGCAGGGTGCCGAGGGCCAGGAACGCGATGGAAGATGTCATCGTCATCCGCTCTCCTCGGACCCACGGTAGGCACGATTCGCCGCCTGGCAACCGGAAGGACGAACCGGCGCGGCCGACGAACCGTTTTCCACTGCACCGCCCGCCACGCGGAGAGACACCGCGATTCCCGGCCGTGCACCCCGGTGCCGGCGGGGATCCGCTCGAGGATCCGGCGATGCCCGGCCGGCGTCCGGCGCGGCCGGACGGCGTCCGCCGCACTACCGGTCGGGACAGCGCCCCTCGCGCACGCGGCCCTCCCCGGTCCAGCACCAGCGGCCGAGCAGCACGCCCGTCTCCGCCGCCGACTGCTCGGCGAGGGAGAACACCAGCTCGCAGCGGGAGGGATGGGTGTCCACCGGCGTGTTGCGGAAAATGTTGCACGACATCTGCGCGGTGTCGCCCGGACCCAGGTCCATCACGTACTCGGTTTCCGAGATGGCGCGACGGTCGGACAGGACGACGTCGTCGATGGTGCAATCCGCCTGGACGAACACCGTGCAGAAGCTGCAGTACTCGGAGAGGTCGCTGCGGACCGTGCTGTCGAAACCGACCGTCGCGTCGCCGCCGCGGGAGCTGCGGAAGTGCCAGTCGAGCGTCACGCGGCGGAGGGCCAACGGAGGCCGGGGGACTTCCCGCAGTTCGACGGGGTCGAGCGGCTGGCCGCCGTCGAGCAGGGCGGTGGGGTAGGCGGCCTGTTCCTCGGCCTCGCGGCGCGCCTGCTCGACCACCGCCTGGAGCTGCGCCACGGAGGCCCGCAGCTCGGCCGACTGCGCCTCGCACTGCGTCGAGACCTCGAGCAGCGTGCGCTGCGCCCGGTCCAGCTAGACCACGAGCTCGTTGATCCGCTGCTGCTGGGTCCGGACCGTCCAGTCGCGCTGCTCGAGCTGCGCCTGCAGGTCCTCGACCTCCCGGACCTTCGCCTGCCACTCGCTGCGCGACGGACCGCAGGCCCCCAGCACCGGCAGGGCCGCGACGAGAAGCAGCGACGACCGTCGGACCGCCACGCGACTCCCTCCCGGAGCCGGGATGATAGTCCGCCGACGCCCGCGGTCAAACCGGCTCGCGCGCCCCGCCGGAACCGCCGCCCGCCCGGCGCGCCCGCAACGACCGCTTGTCGAGCTTGCCGGAACCGAGCCGCGGCAGGGCGTCCACGATCTCCACCGATCGCGGGCACTTGAAGTGCGCCAGTTCGCCGCGGCAGAACTCGATCAGTTCCCGCCCCGTCGCCGCCGCTCCCGGGCGCAGCGCCACGACGGCATGCACCGTCTCCCCCCACGTCTCGTCGGGCACGCCGATCACCGCCGCCTCGAGCACCGCGGGGTGGCGGTACAGCACGTTCTCCACCTCGGTCGAGTAGACGTTCTCGCCGCCGGTGAGGATCATGTCCTTCTTGCGGTCGACGATGTTCACGTACCCTTCGGCATCGATCGTGGCCAGGTCGCCCGTATGGAGCCACCCGTCCCGGATTGCCGCCGCGGTCTCGGCGGGCAGCCGCCAGTAGCCCCGGGTCACGGACGCGCCGCGCACCACGATCTCCCCCACCTCGCGGTCGTCCGCGCGCACCTCGGTGCCGTCCTCCCGCAGCACGCGCAGCTCGACGCCGCGGAAGGCGCGGCCGGTCCGCGCGCGGATCCGGAGCTGCTCCTCGGCCGGGAGGTCCCGGTGGTGGTCCCGCAGCAGCGACAGCGTGAGATACGGACTGGTCTCGGTCATCCCGTAGGTCTGCGCGTACTCGCAGCGGAAGGTCTCGATCAGGCGCCGGACCACCGCCGGGGCGATCGGAGCGCCGCCGCTGAGCAGCAGGCGCAGGGCGGACCAGTCGCGATCGGCGACGCCGGGCTCGGCGAGCAGCCGCTGGATCATCGTCGGGATCAGGTTGGTCAGCGTGACCCGTTCGCGTTCCAGCAGATCCAGCGCCCGCGACGGCTCGAAGCGCGGCAGCAGCACGTGCCGCCCGCCGGCCCAGGTGACCGCGAAGACGGCCCAGGCGTCGGCGAGATGGAACATCGGGGCGGCGTGCAGCCAGACGTCGGTCTCGACCAGTTGCAGCTCCTCCACCGCGGCCAGCATGTGCGCGGCGACGTTGCGATGCGACAGCATCACCCCTTTCGGCCGGCCGGTCGTGCCGCTCGTGTGTCCTTCACCACGAACGCGACCTCGCCCGCGTTGAGGCGCACGTTGATCGGCACGAGCACCGCGCCGGCGAGCGCCGCGGCGTGATACGCCTCGAGGTGGACGTGGTCGTTCGGCAACAGCGTCGCCACGCGGGCGCCGTCGCACGCCCCGCGCGCGGCGAACGCCCGGGCCATCCGCCGGACGCGCTCGCCCATCTCCGCGTAGCGGAAGCGCCGCCCGCCGCAGGTCGCCGCCTCGCGCTCCGGCCAGCACTCCACGGCTCGGGCGAGGATCTCGTGCAGCAGCATCCGCGGCGCCTCCCGTGGAACCTCGGACCCGGGGTTCCTCCTCCCGCGGCCCGCCCTACTCCAGCAGGTGGCGCGAGGGAATGGCCGGCTCGAGCGTCTCCGGCGCCTCGAAACCCCGCGCGCGCGCCTCGCTGAGAAGCTGCGGCGCGGACCATTCGAGCGCCGACGGGCGATCCTCGGCCAGCAGTTCGCTGAGCACGCGCACGCGCCACGGGCCGCACACCGGTTCGTCGGCGTTGCCGGTGTACTGGAGGTTTTCCGAGCGGCAGCCGCCGCCGCAGAGGGTGTTGAGCGGGCAGTCGCGGCACCTCTCCAGGGTCACGGCGGGATGCGGCGCGGCCCGGACCTGCGCGAGCGCCCGGGAGAAGGCGACCTCGCGCAGGTCGCCCACCTT